>WLOZ01000360.1 GCA_009699025.1 Actinomycetota bacterium | reverse complement strand
ATCGGAAGACCGTGGGCGCAATCGCGTTCACTCGAATCTGCGCGCCACCCCACTCGGCCGCGAGCGTCTTGGCGAGCAGGTCGACCGCCGCCTTGGAGGGGCAGTAGGCCGAGTCGCCCGACCCCAGCCCCAGCTTGCCGCGGGTTGATGACACCAGAATGACGCTGCCGCCGCGGTTCTGCTCGAGCAGCACCCGGCCCACGGCCTGGCAGAGCAGCCACGAGCCCTTGACGTTGGCGTCCATGACGCTTTCCCACGTCTCGACGTCCATGTCGGTGATGAGGCCCACCTTGTTCATGCCCGACGCCACGAGCATGCCGTCGATTCCGCCGAAGGCGTCAACCGCAGCGGCGACGATAGCGGCTGCGTCGTCGGGTGTGTCAGGACGCCGCATCACGGTGATCACGTTGCCAGCGTCGACTCCGGCGTCAGTCAACTCGCTGACTAGTTCGCCGAGCGCCGTCGCGTTTCCGCCCGCGAGCGTGACCCTCGCGCCCGCCGCCGCAAGTGCGCGGGCCGCCACCGTGCCCAGTGACCCGGTGGCCCCCGTGATGAGAATCGATCGTCCCTGCACCGAGAAGAGGTCGAGGGGATTGGTCATCGCCGTGGACATCAGGCCTCCTGGTGAGGGTCAGTGGGTCACCGCGATCCTACAGAGTGGGACACCGCTCCCGATAGATGGGAGGAAAATAAATCTTGGGAGCTCGCGAGGTGCCGTGAGCCCTCAGGCGGGATCGAGCACGAAGTCGACCTCACAGTGCAGCAGACCGTCGTCGCCGGGGTTGAACTCAACGATGAGTGAGTCCTTCACGCCGAACACGGGGTCGCTGTCGAGGAACTCGCTGCGCTTGTCGAACACGTGCGTGGCGACCGACCTGAACCCCGGCGCGCTCGCTTTGACATGGATGTGGGCTGGGCGCATCGGGTGCCGAGCGGTGGCGACGAGCATGGCGCCGACCGGCCCATCGGCGGGGATCGGGTAGGGGGTGGGCCTGATGGTGCGAATCGCGTAGCGACCCTCGTCGTCGCTGCGATAGATGCCTCGCAGGTTGGTGGGGGGCTGCACGTCGGGCTGCTGCACGGCGTAGAACATGTTGGCCGAGTTCTGCCACACGTCGAGCACCGCGCCGGCGATGGGCGTTCCGTCGGCGCTGAGAACTCGCCCCGAGACGATCGACTCTTCGCCGTCGTCCTCGAACTCGATCATCGACTCGCCGGACCCTCGCTCGGGCGAGCCAGGGACGTAAAAGGGGCCAAGCACCGTGGGCTCGGTGACACCGGCCGAGTCGCTGCCGTGATTGATCATGTCGACCATCATCGACAGGCCCAGCGTGTCGGACAGAAGAATGAACTCCTGACGCACGTTGTCGCTGATCTGACCGGTCGCAGTGAGGAACTGGATCGTGGCCATCCACTCGTCTTCGGTGAGGCGCACCTCGCGTGCGAAGGAGTGCAGGTTGCGCACCAGCGCCTGCATCAGTTGGCGGAGCCGCGCATCGGGCGTCTTGCCGAATCGGGCGACGACGTCGTTGGTGAGTTCCTGCTCGGTCATGCGCTGCATGGTCAGACTTCCTCTGTGTCGGGGGTGGGGGGTGTGCCGGGTGGTGGGTCGCTGAGGGTTGCTGGAAGCGGGGTGACAAGCCGAAGTCCCGTGGGGAACAGTTGAAGGCGTCCGCCGCGCGAGATGAGTCCCCAGAGTCCCTTGGGCGCGAAGAGAACCATGCCGATCGCAACGGCCCCGAGAATGACCAGGTACCAGACGCCGATATTGCCGAGCCACTGCTCGAGGGCGAAGAAGACGACGGCGCCGAGAATTGGTCCCTCGATGGTGCCAATTCCGCCGATAACCACAATGAAGATCATGAACGCCGTGTACTTGATGCTGAACACACTGTCGGGCTGCACGTTCAGAGTGCTCATGGCCAGCAGCACGCCCGCGAGCCCACAGCCCATGGCAGACACGACCCACACGATGCGCTTCGACAAGGTCACGTTGACCCCGAGTGTCGACGCGGCAGTCGCGTCGTCGCGCACGGCGGTGAATCCGGCGCCAAGCCGAGACCGCAGCAGCAGGTAGGTCACGACCACGCTGACAACCACGGCAGCCAGGGCAATCCAGTAGATGGTGGCAATACGAATCTCAGGCTTGTACCCCTTGAACACGCTCAGTGAGATGCCAGATCCGGCTCCGAGAGTTTGTACCTGGGTGGTCACCAGTTTGATCACCTCGGCAATAACCCAGGTGCCGATAGCGAAGTAGCCACCCGACAGGCGAAAGGCGAGGAACGAGACCAGGTACGCGATCACACCTGAGATCACCAGCGCGAGCGGGATGGCCACCAACAGGCCTACGCCCAGGATGTCGGCGGCGTACACGATGCCGTAGGCCCCGATGCCGATGAAGGCCTGCTGGCCAATCGACACCATGCCGGCGTAGCCAGCGAGTAGGTTCCACATCGTGCCGAGGATGATGTAGATGAACAGGGTGACTAGGTTCTGCTGGTTTCCCTTGGTGAGAAAGGCGAAGGGCCCGATCGCGAGGGTGACGATCAGCACCACTGACAACGCGAGGCCCACGTACGACGATCGCGTCGACCTGCGTACGCGAACGAGCCGCGCTGGCTGCAAGGGGGTCGTCACGGCGGCACTCATCCGTTCACCACCTTCGGGAAGAGGCCGGTTGGCCGGAAGGCAAGCACGGCTAGGAACACGAGGTGACCCAGCAGCACGCCCGACGAGGGAAAGGCCTGCGCGCCCACCGCCTGGGAGACGCCCAGGATCATTCCTCCGGCCAGCGTGCCCCACAGCGAACCCAGCCCACCAATGATGACGGCCTCGAAGGCGAAGATGAGGAAGACATCTCCCGAGTAGGGGTTGAACTGGGTACGCATGCCGATGAAGACGCCGGCAAGCCCCACGATTCCGAGGGCGATCGCGGTCGCCAGAGAGTTGATGCGCCGATGATTGATGCCCATCAGAGTGGCGGCCTCACGGTCGTCGCTCGTGGCTCGCATTGCGCGGCCGGTCGTGGTTCGCGCCAGGTACTGCTGAAGCGCGGCGATGACGAGCACTCCGACGACGAACGTGATGAGAGGAAAGACGCCAATGGCGATATCGGGCGTGAGTTGGATACTTGCCCCGGCGAGGTCGCCGATCTGAATGCTCTTGTTGTCGGCGGTGAAAACCTCGAGAAGAGCGTTCTGGATGATCACGGCCAGACCGAAGGTCACCAAAATCGGTGCCAGTGCCTGCTGGGTTAACGCCCTGTTGAGCAGGGTGCTCTGCAGCAGCCAGCCGAGGGCCGCCATCAATGGAATGACCACGATGATGCTGGCAAAAGGCGGCATGCCCGTTTTCTGCACGAGAACCAGCCCCAGGTAGGCAGCGACGATCGCCAGTGCCCCGTGCGCCAGGTTGACCAGGCGCATGACGCCGAACATCAGCGACAGTCCGGCGGCGAGCAGCGCATAGAGCCCGCCCAACAGCAGGCCCTGCACGACAGCATTGCCCCACTCCATCAGT
>WLOZ01000036.1 GCA_009699025.1 Actinomycetota bacterium | reverse complement strand
TCCCCGAGGTCAAGGCGGTGAATCATGGTGAGTCCAAGCAGGTTGAGCAGCAGCACCGTCGGAAGTAGCACGGGGTCGGCGTAGGCGGCGAGAAACCGCACGGCGAGGTGAGCGATCAGAGCGAGTGTGCATGCCCCGATGGCGACGGGGGCGAATTCCGGTGTGAGGGTGCCCAGAATCGCGAGGTCAACGTTGGCCCACGCCGCAAGCCCGATCACCAGGGCCAGAACGATCAGCCCAAGCTCGGTGTTGCGGCGCGTGGGCTGGCCGGGGACAAGGGAAGGCGGTCGACTCACGACTGCGTTCCGGAGCTTTCTGGCGCTGGGCTGGTGAGAACCGTGGAGGGGGTGGGGGAGGGGGTAGGTGTGAGGGTGGGGCTTGGCGGTGCCGTCGGAGTGATCGCATTCGGGCAGCCCTGAGTCGGCGCTGTCACGCAGCTGAGTGCCTGTGCCTCGAGGCGGGCCAAAACGCGCCGTGCTTCGTCGAGGTTGGTCACGGGAATCGCTCTCAGCACCGACGACTGGTCGACGTCAGGAAGTGCGGTGACCGCGATGGTGCTGAGTTCGGTCACACTTGACAGTTGACGCCCGGCGATGGATTGGGGCACGCCCTGGTAGATCGCCACATAGCCTGCGTTGCTGCCCACGTAGTACTGCGCAGTGGCCCACAGGCTCAGTGCCGTCGACACCAGTGCGATGAGCGCGAGCACCGCAACGACCGCGACGAGTGGCACCCAGCGCCGACCACGGGTGTCTCGACGATGGTGGGCCGGCGGTGGGGTGAGCTGTAGCTCGACCGGCTCGACCGCTGCCTGTTCACCTGTGGGCGGTCCGAGTGCGGGCTCAACGTCGTCGGGGAAGCGCACGTACGAGAGACGCTCGCGGGTGCGGGCCTCGCTGGCCGCACCCACCACGACCGGTACAGCACCGGTGGCCTGGTCGCCGGGGCGATGGTCTGACGTGACGACCTCGGCCACCACCACAGTCACGTTGTCGGGAGCACCGGCCTCGAGCGCTGCGTCGACCAGTGCGGTGACCGCGTAGGTGGGGTCGCCCTCGGCCAGAAGTTGCGCCAGCAAGGACTCGGGGATCACCCCGCACAGGCCGTCGCTGCAGAGGAGGTAGCGGTCGCCCACCTGAGCCTCACGTGCCTGAAGGTCTGGCTCGACGTCGGTGATTCCGTCGATGGCACGGAGCAGCAGATTGCGCCGGGGGTGGGTAAGTGCCTCGGCGGGCGTGATGCGGTCGGTATCGACCAGCATCTGCACGTAGGTGTGGTCGTGGGTCATCTGCGAGAGTTCGCCTTCGCGCAGCAGGTAGGCGCGCGAGTCGCCGACGTGTACGAGGTTCGCGAGGCCGTTGCGCCACGCCAGAGCGGTGAGGGTGGTTCCCATTCCGGCGAACTGGGGCCGCTCGCCCACCACCCTGCGGATTTCCTCCGTGGTGCGGGCGATTCCGGCCGAGAGGTCGGTGAGCACCTCTGTTTCGCTCGTGGGGTCAGACTCGGCGTCGATCGTCGCGAAGGTGGCCACCGCTGCCGCGCTGGCGAGTTCGCCCGCAGCATGCCCGCCCATGCCGTCGGCCACGACCAGCATGGTGGGCCCGGCGTACCCGGAGTCCTCGTTGCCAGTGCGCACGAGTCCGATGTGCGATCGCGCGGCATAGCGCAGGGAGAGAGTCACTTGCGCAGTTCCATCGTGCTTCGTCCAACCTTGAGCGGGACGTTGTTTGGTAGCACCGTGGGAGCGGTGATGCGGGTGCGCTCGATCCAGGTGCCGTTGGTGCTGCCCAGATCCTCGACGATCCACTTGGAGTCGTGCTGGTAGAGCCGGGCGTGGTGGTTGCTGGCGTAGTCGTCGTCGAGTACGAGGGTGCTGTCACTGGCCCGCCCGAGTGTGACTGGGGCCGTTCCGAGAGGCACGACCGTTCCGGCGAGTGCACCCTCGGTGACCACCAACGTGCGAGGGGCGCCGCGACGTGGCTTCGCAGGCTTGGCTGCTCGGGGCTGCGTGTTTCGGTGGGCCTCACCCTCGGCGGGTGCTGAGCCGGCCGGACGAGCCTCGCGTGGCGCGCGGAGGTCACGACTGAGCACACCCACGATGGCAAAGATGCCGATCCAGAGCAGGGCGAGGAAGCCAAGCCGGATGAGAGTGAGGGCGAGGTCAGACATCGCCGATCACCCGCTGCGAAAAACCAGCTCGGTGGAGCCCACCTGAATCACCGCACCGTCGACGAGCGTGGACTCCCCCACCTGCTGGCCATTGAGCAGGATTCCGTTGGTTGAGCCGAGATCGCGCACCATGGGCATGGGGTCGAGCACCACCTCGGCGTGACGGCGGGACACGCCCGGGTCGTCGATACGGATGTCGACGTCGGTGCCACGGCCGATGACCGTGGATGTCTGCGTGAGCGGGTAGGCGGTGCCCCGGATAACCAGTCGTGCGGGAGCCGCGATAACCGGCTTGCTCCACGTGGAGGGGGAGGTATGCGAGGGGCCGGCCGACTGCGCTCGTGCCGCGATCGGGGTGGCCCCCGACCGCTCAGAAACCGCGATAACCGCTGCCTTTGCCTCGCTACGAACGCGAAAGATACCGGTCTCAAGCTCGGGGTCGGACTCGAAGCTGATCTCGACGTCACCCACGAGGCTGTATCGCTGCATGTCAGCGTGGGTGCGCACCAGTTCGGTGAGCTCGGTGGTCATCGGAACTCGATAGGCCATGAGTCGCTCGGAGTCGTGGGCGGAGAGATCGATGGTGAACACATTGGGCACGACCGTGCGCCCCTTGCTGACCACGGCTGCGCGGTCGTCGAGCTCACGCTGGAGGGCCGCTGCAATCTCGACGGGCTGCACCTCAGCTTTGAAGGCGCGCGCAAAGGTACCGTTGACAAGCTGTTCGAGTCGATGCTCGAAGCTGTCGAGGAGGCCCATCCACCCATGGTAGCCGCGAGGGCGTTGCGAACGTCGCTCCCGGCCTGCTGGCACGGCACCGGTCGGTGCTAGCGTTTGCCTGCTGGCCGAGATCGCGGGCCGGGTGGGCGCGAGTGGCGGAATTGGCAGACGCGCACGGTTCAGGTCCGTGTGCTCGAAAGGGCGTGGGGGTTCAAGTCCCCCCTCGCGCACCCTCAATCTGGTGAAAACCAGACCACGAAGGGCCGGTCATCGACCGGCCCTTCCGTCGTGTGAGGACGCACCTGCGCTCAGGGGGCAGCTGGCTGAACTCCATCCCGGCTGCACATCCCTAGCCGGCGTCGATGCGGCAACGCCCTCACATGGTCTCATCGCCCATCTCGTGAGTTGGTGTGGCTATCAGGCTCGTGGTGATGGTCAACTGATCTCCCGAGCAATCACGACAACCCTGACGGCGCCGCTCCGCAACCAAGAGCACCTTGTTGTGCGGCCGCTGATCGCTCGTGTTTCCCCCCTCAACTCAACCCTGTGATCGTGTCACCCACCACTGGCACTCCCGGCCCCGCGGCCGGAGGGTAACGATCCCGTGTCGGCCTAGTGGTTCGGCTCGCGACAGCCTGCCGTGGCAGTAACCTGAGCCGATCGGAATGGCACGAGAGTCGTGCACAGCCCGAGAGGAGTGCAGTGGGGCAGAACTCATCGGCGGCCATCTCGCTCACCGGAGTGCGCAAGGAGTTCGGCTCGGTGGTTGCGGTCGACGATGTCAACCTCGAGGTTCGCGATGGCGAGTTCCTCACCCTCCTCGGCCCATCGGGGTCGGGAAAAACCACCGTGCTGCGCATGATCGCTGGCTTCGAGCAGCCCTCGGCAGGCACCATCGAACTCGATGGAGTTGACGTCACCAGACGCCCGCCCTACGCGCGCGACGTGAACACGGTGTTCCAGGATTACGCACTCTTTCCGCACATGACGGTGCAGAAGAACGTCGAATACGGCCTGCGCGTCAAGAAGGTGCCCAAGGAAGAGCGTGCTCGTCGTGCGGTTGAGGCTCTCGAGGCGGTTCGACTCGGCGGACTCGGCGACCGCCGTCCTTCGCAGTTATCGGGTGGTCAGCGGCAGCGCGTAGCCCTCGCTCGCGCCCTCATCAACAAGCCCAAGGTGCTGTTGCTCGACGAGCCGCTAGGCGCCCTCGACTTGAAGTTGCGCGAGGAGATGCAGGTGGAACTCAAGGCCCTGCAGGCCGACGTGGGCATCACATTCATCTTCGTCACGCACGATCAAGATGAAGCGCTCACGATGAGCGACCGCATCGCCGTATTCAACGCGGGTCGCATTGAACAACTCGATACACCCGAAGCGCTGTACGAGCGTCCGGCCACCCGATTCGTGGCCGGATTCGTGGGCACCAGCAATCTCTTAGAGGGTGCTACCGCCACGGCCGTGTTGGGCAGGGAAGGCGTGTATTCGGTGCGCCCCGAGAAGATTCGCGTTGTTGATACGGAAACCCAACCCACTCCTGACGAGCGAGCGGTGGACGGAACGGTTGCCCAGGTGGTCTATAGCGGCATGAGCACGCGTGTGTTGGTTGACGTCGACCCCGGAGGTCGACTCATGGCGGTGCAGCAAAACGCGGACGACCGCTCCCTAGAGGTGGCTGCCCCACGGGGAAGTCGAGTGCGCCTGCTGTGGCGGCGCAATCACGAATACCGGGTGACGTGAATCGATGTCATCCGAACGACAAGGAGGAACCATGAAGGGTTCACGCAGTAGAGCAGTAGGAGCCGTTGCGATTGCGGCCGCCTCCGCTATCGCCCTGGCAGCCTGCGGGTCGAGTGGCGGCTCGGGATCGGCATCACCTTCGGCATCGGCATTCGCCGGACCGGTGGGTCAAGGAGAGGGTCAGATCAACATTCTCGCGTGGCCGGGCTACGTCGAGAACGGAACCACCGACCCCGCGGTCGACTGGGTAACGCAGTGGGAGAAAGACACTGGCTGCAAGGTCAACGTCAAGACGTTCGGCACCTCTGATGAAGCGGTGAAGTTGATGCAGGGCGGCGGCTGGGACGTGGTGTCGGCCTCAGGCGACGCAACGCTGCGTCTCGTGTACGGCGGCAATGTGCAGCCCGTGAATACCTCACTGCTGCCCAACTACGCCGACGTATTCGCCGGTCTTAAGGACAAGGCGTGGAACACCGTGAACGGTGTGAACTACGGCGCGCCCCACGGACGCGGCGCGAACCTGCTCATGTACAACAGCGAAACCGTATCGCCGGCACCCGATTCGTGGGCGGCCACGTTCGACGCAAACTCGCCGTACAAGGGCAAGGTCACCGCGTACGACTCGCCCATCTTCATCGCCGACGCGGCGCTCTACCTCAAGGACACCAAGCCTGAACTGGGCATCACCAACCCGTACTCACTCGACAAGACACAGTTTGACGCTGCCATCGAGTTGCTCAAGCAGCAAAAGGGTCTCGTGGGCGAGTACTGGTCGGATTACCTCAAGCAGGTGCAGGCGTTTAAGAGCGGCACCAGTGCTATTGGTACCTCGTGGCAGGTGATCGTCAACCTGGCGCAGAGCGAAGACGTGAAGGTCGACGCCGTGAAGCCCAAGGAGGGCGCAACCGGTTGGTCTGACACGTGGATGATCGCCAAGGACACCAAGAACATCAACTGCGCCTACAAGTGGCTCGACCACATCATTTCGCCCGAAGCCAACGCGGCCGTGGCGGAGTGGTTCGGTGAGGCTCCGGCCAACGCCAAGTCGTGCGCCCTCACCGCCAACAAGGATCACTGCGCTGTGTTCCACGCCGACACCGAGGACTACTGGACTGACGTGTGGTACTGGAATACGCCCACCGCTGCGTGCCTCGACGGACGCACCGATGCGCAGTGCATTCCCTACAGCGACTGGGTTACCGCCTGGAGTTCGCTGCGTAGTAGCTAGTTCACCCTGTGGCGGGCTCGGTGCGATTGCCCGGGCCCGCCACAGGAATGTCAGCACCACGAGGAGGTGACGATGGCCGACGTAGCGCGCACGAAGTCGGGTGGGTTTTGGTACCAGCACCCACGCCTGCGGCTCAGCGCCCTCCTCGCCGCGCCCATGTTTTGGCTTGTGGTGGTGTATCTCGGGTCACTAGCTGCGCTCTTCCTCACCGCGTTCTGGACCATCGACGACTTCACTGGCCAGATCGTGCGCACGTTCACCCTCAAGAACTTTCAGAACCTGTTCACCGACGTCGGCTACCTGCAAACGGTGGGCCGCACCGTGCTCATCGCACTCGGTGTCACGGTGCTGTGCGCAGTGCTCGCAATTCCGATCGCGTTCTTCATGGCGCGCATCGCTGCGCCGCGATGGCGCCCGCTTCTGGTGGCGCTCGTGCTCACACCACTATGGGCCTCGTACCTGGTGAAGGTGTATGCGTGGCGGGCAATGCTGCAGCCCGAAAGCGGAGTAGTGGCGTGGTTCCTCGCCCCGCTCGGACTCGACAGCCCGGGTTACAACCAAACCGCGGTGCTGATCACACTCACCTACCTGTGGCTGCCCTACATGATTCTGCCGGTGTATGCCGGTCTTGAGCGGCTGCCGATTTCACTGCTTGATGCCTCGGGCGATCTCGGCGCCAAGCCCTGGCGCACGTTTCGCTCGGTGGTCACTCCCATGATCTTCCCGGCCATCGTGGCTGGCTCGATCTTCACGTTTTCGCTCAGCCTCGGCGACTACATCACCGTGCAAATTGTGGGCGGCACCACCGTGATGCTCGGCAACATCGTGCAGCAGACCTACGTCACCAACCTGCCCTTCGCAGCCGCGGTTGCCACACTGCCCGTAGTGATCGTGCTTGTGTACCTCGCGTCGGTGCGGCGCACGGGTGCATTGGAGAACGTGTAGCGATGAACATCGGTACATCATCGAAGGCGGTCATCACGCTGATGGCTGCTGTGGTTCTCGCATTCATCTACGTGCCGCTCGGTGTGGTGCTCATCAACTCGTTCAGCGTTGATCGTTCACTCACGTGGCCACCGAGTGGATTCACTACTAAATGGTGGTCGCAAGCCGTTGACAACCAGGGCGTGCGCGATGCACTCGTGGTGTCGGTTCAGGTGGGTCTGGCCGCTACTGCGGTTGCCCTGGTACTCGGAACCCTCGCCGCGTTCGCGCTGGGTCGATTCGCGTTCTTCGGCCGCGACTATGTGTCGCTACTCATCATCTTGCCCATCGCGCTGCCCGGGGTGGTGACCGGTGTTGCGCTCAACAACGTGTTCACCACGTTCCTCGGCGGACTCACATTCATCACCCTCGTTGTTGCACACGCCACGTTCTGCATCGTGGTGGTGTACAACAACGCCCTCGCGCGGTTGCGCCGACTCGGTGGCAACTCTGAGGAAGCGTCGGCCGATCTTGGTGCACGTGGGTGGACCACGTTTCGATTGGTCACGCTGCCGCAGATGCGTTCGGCCCTGTTGGCCGGAGCACTGCTGGCGTTCGGTTTGAGTTTCGACGAAATCATCGTCACCACCTTCACCGCGGGCCCGGGTATCACCACGCTGCCCATCTGGATTTATCAGAACCTCTTCCGCCCCAATCAGGCGCCGATTGTGAATGTGGTGGCGGCAGCGCTCGTGATCATTTCGATTATTCCGATTTACGTGGTGCAGAAGTTTTCGAGCGCCGATGAGCGCGGCGGTGCATTGCGGTAGCACCTGCGTGTCGCCAATGACGGTCGCGGGATCGTGGCATTCATGTCAGGTGACACGCAGTTCATCAACGCCCGCTCCTTGCACAAGCTCGGGCTCGCGGTGGCTTGCGGCGCGTCATCATGATGGGGGCTGATCTCGCGCGTTCCTGGCGACCCCTCGTGCGAGCGGTTCGGCCAGTCGGCCCCCGAGGCACCGACGGCTGATGTGCGTTACTGACACGAATCCCTACGTGAGTTCGGATTCCGAGAGTCCTAGTCCGAACTCGCGTAGGGATTCGGCGGGGTTCGGCTGGATTGGTCGGGGTTGGTCGGGGTTGGGAGTTGGCTGGCGGGGTAGCCACCCGGGTCCCGCGTACTCATCGCGCTCGCGGTGGTGGTGGGATGGCGACATGACCTCGCCGAACAGTGCCGAAAGCCGCCCCCCACGACCGCCCGCACGCAAGCCCGGGCTCGTGATCGCCGGAGCCCTGATGCTGCTTGTCGGTGGAGTCTGGTTCATGCAGGGACTCGGCTCGCTCGCGGGCAGCCCGATGACCGGCGTGATCTTCTGGTCGTGGGCCGGAGGGGCGCTCGCGCTCGTGGGCCTGGTGTTCCTGGTGCGCGGACTCCGCTCAGGCCGAGCGTAAGCCTCGCTCACACTCACGCAGGGTGGCACAATGGCAACCCACAGTTGCCGGCCCTCCGCCGGCGCAGGAGGGCAACCATGACCGCCATAGTGAGCGAGGCCCGCGAAGCCTCGACGCACCGGCGCGGGCTGGTGGTGTCGGTGGTTGCGGCGATGGCGGTGGTGGCCGCGCTCGCACTCGGAGTTCAGCTCGTCCCCGCAGGCTCCTCCACCACGTGGCTCGCCATCGTCGCAGTGGCCCTTCTCGTCGCGCTGGCTGCGGTAGCGCTCGTGCGACAGGGGCGGGTCGAGGCAGGCGCCGTCGTCCTGCTGACCGGCCTCGCCGTGAGCCTGGCCCTTGGGCCGATCATCGACGGAGACCTCGCCACCACGCCGTTCTGGCTCGGTCCGCTCTGCGCCATCGGACTCATCGTGCTTCCGAGGGGCCCACGAACGCCATGGATTCTTGCCGGTGTCTCAGCGCTGGTGCTGGTCGTGCTGGCGCTTATCGCGGGTCCGTCGACATTCAGATCCCCCAGCTATCTCGACCTGATAGTTGGTGGGGCCCTCGTATCACTCACCACGGTGGTTGTCGCCTCGTACGGAGTGTGGGAGCACCATCGCGCGTTGAAAGCCAGCGACACGCTCGTATCGGCCGCCGACGAACTCTTGCGAGATCTCGAAAGCACGCGCAGGGAGCTTGAGCGGCGAGTTGCCGAGCGCGAGGTCGCGCTGGCATCGGTGTTGAGTGAGCAGGAAGAACTGATCGTTACCCTCTCCGATCTCGCGGTGCGCGACCCCCGCACGCAGCTATTCAATGCTCGGCACCACAAGGAACAGTGGGGCATGGTGGTCGACGAGTCGAGGGCGACGGGCCTTCCGGTGTCAGTCATTGCTCTGGATCTCGACCATTTCGGTCAGATCAACAAGAACTACTCGCATCAGGACGGTGACCGCGTGCTGGAGGAGTTTGCTGCTCTGGTGCGCCGCCTCATCCGGCCGGGCGACATTCCGTATCGGCTCGGTCAGGGTGAAGAGTTTGTTGTCGTGCTCCCGCACACCAGGGCCGACGAGGCTGCGCAGGTGGCGGAACGAATTCGTGTCGCGTGCCGCAAATCCACCTGGAACGCCGTGCCCCAGGAGCGCCTCACCGTGAGTGCCGGAGTGGCTGAGCGGTGGCCCGACAGTGACGACCGTTGGCGCGACGTTCTCGAGCGGGCCGACGAGGCGCTGCGGGGTGCGAAGACGGCGGGACGCGATCAGGTACGCGTCTCAGACAGCGGGGGGGCCACATCGTGATGGGGGGTCGGGCATGACAACCGTTCGCGAGACGACTCCTAGCGAGCTCCGGACCCTAGACCACATTCGGCGGGCGCGCCTCCGCAATACGGTCATCGTGCTTGCCGCCGCGGGAGCGGTGCTTGCGGGGCTCGGCCTGCTGCTCGATTCGGGGTCCCACGCCGTTGCGCTTGCGGCGCTGGCGGGAGGCGGGGTTCTTGTCGGGCTGAGGGTACTGAACTCGCGGCTACCCGAGTGGGTCACCATCACGCTGCTGTTCCTCGTGATCGCGGTGATGCTGCTGTCGGGGCCGGTGAGCACCGGCAACGCCGCTGGAAGCGCCTTCTTCGTCGGTGTGCTGGTGCTGGTGGCCGTCGCTAGTGGGCCGAGTCGGATGGCGTGGTGGGCGGTGGGGGCCGCGGCCATTACCCTCGCCATCATTTGGGCGGTCACCAACCAGGCGCAGAGCAGTCCCGAGGCGGGTGGCGGCCTCACGTGGGGCGTGGTGCTGCTGGAATCGGCCTTCGTCGCGGGCGCCACTCTCATCGACCTCACGATTCTGCTGCGCCTCGCCGACGACGCTGCAACCGACCGCGATCAACAGCGTCGCCTCGTTCATCAGCTCACCACCGCCGTGGCTGCGGAGAATGCTCAGCTTGAGACGATTGTGGCCGATCGCACGGCGCATCTCGCCACCGCCGTGCGCGATCGCGACCTGCTGACCGCCGACCTTCGCGAGGCGAGCAGTGTCGACCCGGGGTCGGGCCTTCCGAATCTCAGGCGCTGGGAGGCGCAACTGCCCGTGCTCCTCGCTCAGGCTCGTGAGGTGTCGGCGCTCGTGTGCGTGGCGGTGCTCGACCTCGACTCCTTCTCCGAGGTCAACAATCGCCTAGGCCATCTTGTAGGCGATGAGGTCATTCGGCGCATCGCGTACCGGCTACGTCACAACTCCTCGTCCGACAGTCTGGTGAGTCGTATCGGCGGCGAGGAATTCGGCATCGCTGTGATGGGAATCGACCAG
>WLOZ01000359.1 GCA_009699025.1 Actinomycetota bacterium | reverse complement strand
TGCTCATTCACATCACGAAGCAGAGCGAGGATCTGGGCCTGAATCGACACATCCAGAGCGGCCACCGGCTCATCACACACCAGCACCTGTGGCTGAACCGCGAGTGCACGGGCGACTGCCACTCGTTGGCGCTGACCGCCGGAGAGCGCGGCAGGCCGACGTGAGGCGTACGACGCAGGAAGGCCCACGCGCTCAAGCAGGGCGCGAACCTCGCGCTCAACTTCGTCGCGGGAGAGCCGAGGAACCCGAAAGCTGAGGGCCTCGGCAAGTGCGTATCCCACCGAGTGCATCGGGTTGAGTGACGAGTACGGGTCCTGAAAGACGCACTGCACGATCCGTCGGGCGCGAGCGGCATCGGCGCCATTGAGCCTGCCGTAGTTGCTCACATCGAGACCGTCGAGTTCGATGCGACCCCCGGTGGGAGTGGTCAGACCGAGCACACAGCGCGCCAAGGTCGTCTTGCCAGACCCCGATTCACCGACAACGCCCAGCGCCTCACCGCTGTTGAGGATCAGATCGACCCCAGCGAGTGCGGCATGCTGCTCACTGCCCGACCCGTAGACCTTGGATAGCTCCGACATGGACATCAGCGGGGCGCGCGCCTCGGCCACACGTCGCTGGCTACTTCCTGCTGCCGCGGTCTGCTGCAATTCGGTGCGGATCTCGTCGTAACGAACGCAGGCTGACCACTGATCCGGCGCCACAACGCGCAACGTGGGACGTGCGGCGGTACAGGCATCCGCGACGTACTGGCACCGCGAGGCGAAGCCACAGCGGTCGAGAACCTCGGAAACCGGCGGCACTCGCCCGGGGATGCCCTCGAGGGTCTGCTGGTAGCGATCGGTTGCGGGTACGGCGTCGAGCAGCCCCTGGCTATAGGGGTGCGCTGGTGCGGTGCGAACGAGGTCGGCTGGCGAGGCCTCAACCAGGGTGCCGGCATACATCACCAGCACTCGCGAGCACGACGCGAACGCCAACCGAAGGTCGTGGGTGATAAGCAGCAAGCTCATGCCGCGGTCCCGCTGGATTTGCCCGAGCAGCGCGAGGATTTCGCGCTGCGTGGTGGCGTCGAGCGCTGTCGTTGGTTCATCGGCCACGAGCAGGCGCGGGTTGCTCGCGAGCACGCAGGCAAGGGCCACTCGCTGCAGCATGCCGCCCGATAGTTCGAACGGGTAGCGATCTGCCACCGAGGGCCGATCGATTCCGACCTCGGCCAGCCGTCGCACGACCTCGGCACGCATCGCGTCTCCGTGCAGCCCGGCGCCGACCTTGGAGACTCGTAGCGTCTCAACGATGTGGTGACCCGCTGTTCGCACCGGGTTGAGCATCGTGAACGGGTCTTGCATGAGCAGCCCGATGTCCTTGCCGCGCACCTTCGACGACACGCGTCCGTCGCTGCCGATGAGTTCATCACCGTCGAAGACGATGGAGCCCTGCGCCCGCAGTTCCGGCGGCAGCAGCGACACCAGGGCTCTGGCGGTGAGGGACTTTCCAGAGCCAGATTCGCCCACAAGGCCGACAGTCTCACCCCGACCAATAGTGAAGGAGACCTCAGTAACCAGCGGGCGCCGACGCCCACGTTCCACATGGTCAATGGCTAGCCCACTCACCTCGAGCAGCGGCGTCATCCGACGCTCCTGCGGCCGCTCAGCAGGTCGTAGACCCGGTCGCCGAGGATCGTGACAGACACGGCGAGCAGAGTAATCAGCAGTGCGGGGGCGATCACGGCCAATGGATTGATGTCGAGGTTCGAGCGGTTCTCGGCCACCATCAGGCCCCAGTCGGGCGTTCCTGGTGCGACGCCGAGTCCGAGAAAGGCCAGGCCTGAGAGCGCCACAAGAGCTCCCACGAATTGCAGCAGCACGTTGGCACTCACCGTGGGCGTGACATTGGGAAGCACATGGCGTGTCGCGACGCGGACGCCGCGCAACCCAACCGCTCGCGCCGCCGCCACGTACGGCAGCTCCCTCTGTGCCATGACAGCGCTGCGCACCACGCGCACATCGGCGGGAGCCGACAAAACAATCAAGACCACCACGGCAAGCCAGTACCCCCCGCCCAGGATGCCGACGAGGACGATGGCGACGATCAGCGGCGGCACCGCATAGACGACCTCAATCACTCGCATCGTGACCCCATCGACCCAGCCACCTCGAAAGCCGGTGAGCAGACCAAGGAACGTGCCAAGAAGTCCGGCACCGAGGGCGACGATGATGGGGCCGACGAGAGCGGTGCGCGTGCCGTAAAGGAGTTGTGACCAGATGTCGCGCCCGAGCTCGTCGGTACCGAGCAGATGCGCACGGGACGGTCCCTGGTTGCTATCGACAATTGTCTGCAGGTAGGGGTCGTAAGGCGCGATGAGTGGCGCGATCACCGCGACCACCACCAGCAGCACGACGAAGCCGAGGCAGAGCCACGCAAGGACACCGAGCCCCTCGCGCCCCGGTTCGTCGCCGGGCTGCTCGAGTGAGAGATCACTGAGACTGACATCGAAGGCCATCAGGCACCGACCCCTCGTCGAAGGCGTGGATCGAGCGCGAAGTACGCAACGTCAATGATGAGGTTGAAGGAAAGAATCACGAAGGCCGTCAGCAGCGTGATCGCCTGAATGACCGGCACATCGAGCGCATTCACCGAGTCGACGAGAAGGGTTCCAAGGCCCGGCAGAGCGAATGACTGCTCGACGAGCACTGCCCCGGTAAGGGCGAAAGCCAGTACGAGCCCGCTGATGGTGATGACCGGCAGTGCCGCGTTACGCAGCACATATCCGCCCCACACGGTTCTGGCGGGCACGGCCCGCACTCTCGCAAAGGTCACGTAGTCCTGCGTGGCCACATCCATCGTCGCGGCCCGGGTCTGTCTCGCGATGATTGCAATCTGCCCTATGGCGAGCGTGATGGCGGGCAACGTCAAGTGGTAGATGCGGTCGATCGCTCCCTTGCCAGCGCCGTACACCGGGAACCACCCGAATTGCACGGCGAACACGTAGATGAGTAACACCGCCAGTGCAAACACAGGTGCGGCGAAGCCGACGAGGCTTCCCGCCGTGACGGTGCGGTCGAGGCGGGTTCCGCGGCGCACCCCGGCCGCAAGCCCGAGCGGGATGGCGATGACGATGGTGATGATGAATGAGTACACAGCGAGCGCCGCGGTGATGGGGAACCGTTCGCGGATCGCGTCAATCACCGGCAACTGGGAGCGAATAGAACGACCGAAGTCGAACCTCAGAACATCCTGCAGCCAGTACCAGTACTGGGCGAGTAGCGGGTCATCAAGGTGGTAGGCGGCCCGCACCTTCGCCACGGCTTCCGGGGTGGCTTTGGAGGGCCCCCCGAGCAAGATGACGGCCGGATCCCCAGGGGCAAGTGAGAGCAGGCAGAAGACGAGGAACGAGACCACCAGCAGAATGGCGACCATGGCAACCAGGCGGCGCGCCACGAAGCTAGCGATCTTCATGGCCAAACCTCCGCCCGCCCAGTGCCGCGACCACGTTCGTCGCTAAACCTCCTGCGTCCGAGTCTAGGAGG
>WLOZ01000358.1 GCA_009699025.1 Actinomycetota bacterium | reverse complement strand
GATCGTCACCCTCGCGATCGGGCCCTTCGCCTTTCTCACCAAGGGAAACCAGCAGAACCTAGTCACCCTGTTCATCTACATCATCCTCGGCACGATGTGGAACCTACTCGCCGGCTACGCCGGCATGGTGTCGATTGGCCAGCAGGCCTTCATCGGCATCGGGGCCTACGGCATCGTGTACGCCGCCGACATCCTGGGCGTAGGTCTGTTGGTGGCCATCCCGCTCGCGCTGGTGATCTCAGGTGTGATCGCGTACCTGGTCTCGTTCCTCGCCTTTCGCCTGTCGGGTGGCTACTTCGCTATCGGCACCTGGGTTATCGCCGAGGTGATCAAACTGGTAACCACTCAGATGCAAACTCTCGGAGCCGGATCTGGCATCTCACTGAGCGTGTTCAAGGGGTACAAGCCTGAGATTCGTATTGCCATCATCTACTGGATTGCCCTGGCTGCCGTGGTGCTCAGCGTGGTCGTGACCTACCTGCTGCTGCGGTCTCGGCTTGGCACCGGATTCACCGCCGTGCGCGACGACGCGACGGCCGCGTCGACACTGGGGGTCAACGTGACCTTGTCGAAGCGCATCGTGTGGGTCGTGTCCGCCATGGGCTGTGGGCTCGCGGGCGTGCTGCTGGCCATGAGCACCCTCAACGTGCAGCCCGACAGTGTGTTCAGCATCAAGTACACGGCGTTCATGATCTTCATTGTTGTTATCGGCGGAATTGGCACTATCGAGGGACCAATCCTCGGCGCCGTCGTCTTCTTCGCTCTCGAGCAGTGGCTCGGAAACATCGGCGTCTGGTACCTGGTCATTCTCGGCGCCGTTGCGATCGGCATGGTTCTCTTCGCGCCCAAGGGACTCTGGGGACTCATCTCGCGCGGCGGGCGCCTTCAACTGTTCCCCACGGGACTGCGGCTTGTGACCCCGCTCCCAGCAACCCTCAGCGATCCACCACCCGGCACACCCCCCACCCCCGACACAGAGGACGTCTGACCATGCAGCGCATGACCGAGCAGGAACTGACCAGCGATGTCGTCGCCCGATTCGGCAAGACGCCCGATGCGCGGCTCCGCCAACTGATGCAGGCGCTGGTGCGCAACCTGCACTCCTTCGCACGCGAGGTGCGCCTCACCGAAGACGAGTGGATGGCCACGATCCAGTTCCTCACCGCGACCGGTCAGATCAGCGACAACGTGCGCCAGGAGTTCATTCTTCTGTCCGACACGCTGGGCCTGTCGATGATGGTCGACATGATCAATCACGGTAGCGACACGGCCGGTGTCACCGAGCCCACGGTGCTGGGTCCCTTTTACGTCCCTGGCTCGCCCGAGCGAGGGTTCGGCGAGTCGATGATCGAATTCGAGGACGACGGCGAAGAGTCGATCGTCTCGGGACGAGTTCTCAGTTCCGACGGAACGCCCATCGCCGGCGCGGTGCTTGACGTGTGGCAGAACTCGGCCAACAAGTTCTACGCCGTGCAGCAGCCCGACGTGCAGCCCCCCACCAACCTGCGAGGCATCTATCGCAGCGACGATGAGGGTCGCTACGCGATTCGCACCATCAGGCCCACCCCCTACCCGATCCCCGCCGACGGGCCGGTCGGCGCCATGCTCGTCGCCACCGCTCGGCACCCAATGCGCCCAGCCCACATCCATGTCAAAGCGAGCGCGCCGGGGTTCAGGTCGGTCGCCACGCACGTGTTCGACAAGCGCAGCGAGTTCCTCGACAGCGACCCCGTGTTCGGCGTGAAGGACTCGCTCATTGTGGAGTTCAACCCCGGCGACGACGGTCTGCTGCACTGTGAGGTCGACTTCGTGCTCGATCCCGCCTGAGGGCTCACGGCACCTCGCGAGCTCCCAAGATTTATTTTTCTCCCATCTAGCGGGAGCGGTGTCCCACTCTGTAGGATTGCTTTATCCCACTGATCCTCACTCGGAGGCCTGATGTCCACGGCGATGACCAATCCCCTCGACCTCTTCTCGGTGCAGGGACGATCGATCCTCATCACGGGGGCCACCGGGTCACTGGGCACGGTGGCGGCCCGCGCACTTGCGGCGGCGGGCGCACGGGTAACGCTTGCCGGTGGAAATGCGACAGCGATCGGTGAGCTCGTCAGCGAGCTCACCGATGCCGGAGTCGACGCCGGCAATGTGGCAACGGTCATCCGTCGACCCGACACTCCCGACGACGCGACCGCCATCGCGGCTGCTGCGGTCGACGCCTTCGGCGGAATCGACGGCATGCTCGTGGCGTCGGGCATGAACAAGGTGGGCCTCATCACCGACATGGACGTCGAGACGTGGGAGTCGGTGATGGACGCCAACGTCAAGGGCTCGTGGCTGCTCTGCCAGGCCGTGGGCCGGGTGCTGCTCGAGCAGAACCGCGGCGGCAGCGTCATTCTGGTGTCATCAACCCGCGGCAAGCTGGGGCTGGGGTCGGGCTACTCGGCCTACTGCCCCTCCAAGGCGGCGGTCGACCTGCTCGCCAAGACGCTCGCGGCCGAGTGGGGTGGCGCGCAGATTCGAGTGAACGCGATTGCGCCCACGGTCTTCCGATCCGAACTCACAGCGTGGATGTTTGCCGACGACGAGAAGGGTCGGGCCACCCGCGAGGCGATGTTCGCGCGCATTCCGCTGAAGCGGTTTGCTGAGCCCGACGACTTCGTGGGCGCCCTGCTGTACCTGCTCAGCGATGCCTCGAAGTTTGTGACCGGTCAGGTGCTCTACCTCGACGGCGGGTACACCGCGTGCTGAAGCCCGCCCTCCCCGGAGACGTCCGCCTCGCCACCGTGGTGGGGGCCGGACTCATGGGCCGGCGTATCGCGGGCATCATCGCTCGGGGTGGCGCCGACGTGGTGCTGCACGACTCCAACGCCGAGTTGCTCGAGGGCGCAGTGGCCGTTGCGAGCCAGATGGCCTCAGAGTCATCCACTCCGGGCACGGTCACCTCGAGCACGAGCCTGCCCGAGGCTGTTGCCAACAGCGACTTCATCACCGAGGCCATCATCGAGGATCTCGGGGCCAAGCAGCAGCTCATCGCTGCGATCAGCGAGCTCACCGAGCGGGCGATCATCGCCACCAACACCTCGGTGCTACCCATCACCAGCATCGCCGAGTTCGCCACCGCCCCCGACCGAGTTGTCGGCACGCACTGGTGGAACCCGCCGGACCTCATTCCGATCGTCGAGGTGGTGCGCGGCGAGCACACCTCGACCGAGGTGATCGACCGCACCGTGGCCCTGCTCGAGCACCTCGGCAAGCTGGCCGTGCGCGTCGAGCGCGACGTGCCGGGCTTCGTGGGCAACAGGCTGCAGCACGCGCTCTGGCGCGAGGCCATCGCTCTCGTGGCCGATGGCGTCTGCGATGCCGAAACCGCCGACCTCGTGTGCCGCAACACCATTGGTCTGCGACTCGCACAGATGGGCCCCATCGAAACCGCCGACTACGTCGGCCTCGACCTCACGCGCGCGATTCACGAGGCCGTGCTGCCCAGCCTCAGTACCGACACCTTCGCCAACCCGATTCTCACCACCCT
>WLOZ01000357.1 GCA_009699025.1 Actinomycetota bacterium | reverse complement strand
GGCGGTGACGGGCAGCCCGACCTCGTTGTTGAACGACCCGGGAGGAGCAATGGTCTCGGCGGCGTCGGCCAGCACGGCCGCAACGAGGTCCTTGGTGCTGGTCTTCCCCGACGATCCCGTGATCGCCACCACAGTGCAGTCGGGAAGGCGGTCGAGCTGGGCCCGCGCGAGCCGCCCGAGGGCCACCATCGTGTCGGCCACCACCACCGAGGGCACCCCCATGGGCTGCGACACCAGTGCGACCACTGCACCCGATGCGAGCGCCTCGGCGACATGGTCGTGCCCGTCGTGCGTAGGCCCCACCAGGGCTACGAAGAGGTCGCCCGGCTTCACCGACCTCGAGTCGGTGCTCACCACCGACACCAGAACGGCTGGGTCAGCGTGGTGAAGCATCCCGCCGGTCGCCTCCACCACCTCGGCCAGGGTCATAGCGATCACTGCGCCGCCCCCTTCGCGGGCCGGCCGCTCAGGAGGGATGCCGCCACCTCACGGTCATCGAAGTGCGCAATCACCCCGGCCACCTCCTGACCGGTCTCATGCCCCTTACCCAGGATGAGCACGCAGTCCCCAGCGGCAGCATCGTCGAGGGCCAGTGCGATTGCATCGCGACGATCACCCCGCTCGATAACCCGGCACGTGGGCGACGCTGACTCCGGCACCCCGGCGAGCACCTCGGCGCGAATCGCGGCAGCGCTTTCCGAGCGGGGGTTGTCATCGGTGACCACCAGAACGTCGGCCGCGCTGGCAGCCAGACCCATGTGTGAGCGCTTTTCGCGGTCACGGTCGCCACCCGCCCCGACCACCACGATCACCCTGCCCTCGGTGAACTCCCTGGCAGTCGCAATGACGCGGTCGATCGCGTCGGGGCTGTGGGCGTAGTCGACAAATACCGCGACAGGGTCACTGGCACCGCTGACCCGCTCCATCCGGCCCGGAATTCCGCCCGCCGCCGCGAGGCCGGTCACCGAGTCGTCGGCCGACACGCCCGCAGTCCTCAGCAGGGCATGCGCCAGCGTCAGGTTTGCCACGTTGAACTGTCCGGGCAGCATGCTCTCGATGAGGGCGAGCGATCCGTCGGGCTGCCGTAGCTCGATGACCGAACGGCCGTCTCCAACCCGACTCGCCGACATCACCTCCCAGTCGGCAAGGCCGCCCGTCGTGGCGAGGGAACTCGTTGACACCTGAGCCCGATCGGAAAGTCGCTGCCCCCACTCGTCGTCGATGGTGACCACCCCTCGTCGGGCGTGCAGGGGGGTGAATAACTCCGCCTTGGCCTCGAAGTACGCCTCCATCGAGCCATGAAAGTCGAGGTGGTCACGGCTGAGGTTGGTGAAGCCGGCCACGTCGAACACGATCCCCTCGACCCGGCGCAGCACCAGCGCGTGGCTGCTTACCTCCATGGTCACGGCGGTGATTCCGCGCTCTCGCATCACCGCGAGGGTCGCGTGCAGGTCGGTGGCCTCGGGAGTCGTGCGAGCTGAGGCAAGAACCTCATCGCCGAGACGGGTTCCGATGGTGCCCACGACGCCGGTGAGGTGCCCGGCTGCGCGCAGGCCGGCGTCAACGAGGTACGAGGTCGTGGTCTTGCCATTGGTGCCGGTAATGCCGATCGTCAGCAGGTCGTCGGCCGGATCGCCGTACACCCACGCGGCCAGCAGGCCCGCCGCCTGTCGGGGGTCGGCCGCGACAAGCACCGGAATGGAGGCGGGACCCATCCGCGTCGCGCCAGCTCCATCGGTGACGATCGCCGCCGCGCCAGCCGCGAGTGCCTGCCCCACGAAGTCGGCGCCGTGAGTGGTGAATCCCGGAAGGGCTGCATAGATGTCGCCCGGACGCACCTCACGCGAGTCGTGCGTGATGCCCGACACGGCGACCCTGACGTCTCCGATGGCCTCAACGCTCACGCGCGTGAACGCCTCGCTCAGCTCCCGCTCTGCAGTACGAGGGCGTACCGTGGCCGACACTCGCGCACCCTCCCCTTCACCACGTGAGCCGCATGACGGGCGGCCGGTTCGACGACGGGGGCGTTCGGGTGGCCTGCAGGGCGAACGACATCACCGACTTGAACACCGGCCCTGCCTCCACTCCACCGTAGTGCCCGTTGCGCGGGTTGATGATGCTCACCGCCACCACGAGTCGCGGGTTGTCAGCCGGTGCCATGCCGATGAACGAGGCGACGTACCCCTTGTAGCAGCGGCACTCAGGGTCGTAGCGCTGCGCCGTGGCGGTCTTGCCGGCCACCCGATAACCGGGAATGCGAGCCACCGAAGCGGTTCCGGCGTCGGAGACCACCGACTCCATCATCGCGCGGAGAGTGCTGGCCGTCTTCGTGGAGATCACCCGAGTGCCGGCCGTCACTGGGGCCGGGTGCACGGTGCCGTCAGGGTCAGTGGTCGAGGCCACGAGCGACGGGGTCACCCGCACCCCGTCGTTGGCGATGGTGGCGTACACGCTGGCCGCCTGCACCGAGTTAACCGAGATGCCCTGCCCGAAGGCGATTGTCGACGCCGTAGTGCCGAACCACGTCGAGACGAGCGGTAGGAAGCCCCTGGCCTCGCCCGGGAATCCGATACCCGTGCGCTGCCCGATTCCGAAGTTCTTGAGGTACCCGTAGAGCTTGCGGTTGCCCACGCGCTCGGCCACCAGGATGGTGCCGATGTTGCTCGATTTCGCCAGCACGCCGGTGAGGGTGAGGTGCTCGGTCGGGTGGTTGTCGTGGTCGTAGAACACCTTGTCCGAGCGGGTCAGGGAGGGAGGCACAACGATCCGCGTCGAGGGGACCACCCGACCCTCCTCGAGCGCCGCTGCCATGGTCATCACCTTGCTGGTCGAGCCCGGCTCGAAGGCCTCCGACAGCGCCCGGTTGTTGCGGTCGATGGCCGAGCTGGCACCGGGGTCATTCGGGTCGAAGGTGGGTGCGCTCGCGAGTGCCAGGATCTTGCCGGTCGCGGGGTCCATGACCACCACGGTGCCGCCGTCTGCGTCTGCCTCGCGAACCCGCTTGACGATCGCGGCCTGCGCCGCCCACTGAATGTCACGATCGATGGTCAGGGTCACATCCGAACCCGGCACCGCGACCGTACCCTGCTCCTGGCCGGTAGGAATCCTGCGGCCGCCGCCTGCCACCTCATAGGTGACCTGCCCGTCGACTCCGGCGAGAACGTCCTGCAACCCATACTCGAGACCGCCGAGGCCGCGTCCGTCTCGCCCCACGAAGCCGACCACGTTCGCGGCTAGGTTGCCCGCCGGGTAGTCCCGCCGCGTCGTGCTCTCGCTGAGAATTCCGGCGAGCCCAAGCGCTGACACCTGCTCCCACACCGCGGGGCTCACCCCGAGGGCTAGGTAGACGAACCGCTTGGTGCCGGTGAGCTCAGCCTCGAGATCGAGCTGATCGGCCCCGAGAATCGGGGCCAGCGCCGCTGCAACGGCCCCGGGGTCAGTGACCAATGTCTGGTCGGCGGTGATGTTGCGCGCCACCACGCTGGTGGCGAGCACGGCCCCACGGGCATCAAGAATCCGGCCACGGTCGGCCGTCTC
>WLOZ01000356.1 GCA_009699025.1 Actinomycetota bacterium | reverse complement strand
GTCGATGGTCTGTTCGATGGTGGAGGCGGCGAAGGCCGAGACGGCGCCCACGACGGCACCGGCCACGACGGCTTCGAGGATCGACGCCGGCGGGAAGATGATGGCGATGATGATCGCCAGGATGGCGATCCCGATGGAGGCGCCGAGCCCGGCCCACTTGCCCTTACTGAGGTTGCCCGAGGGGTCGGAGGAGTTCCACGGGTCGCTGCCGGCGAACTCGTAGGGGTTCCACGAGCCGTTCACCACGGGGTCGCGCTGCAGGAAGCGTCCGGCCGCAGGTGAGTACTCGCGGGCGCCCATCACGACGAAGTCGTCGCCGATGGGTAGGGCGTTGGTGCCCTTCCACCCCCTCATCGACAGTGCCAACTCAAGCGGGGTGGTGGGTGTGGCGGGCGTGGTGGTGGAGATGCGAGTGCCCCACGGGTCGTAGACCGTGGTGCTCGAGGGGGCCGGGCTGCTGGTGCTGCCGGTGGTCGACCAGGTCGGGGACCCCTGAAGGTCGTCGTAACGCCACGCCACCGGCGTGCCGCTGGCATTGAGGGCAACGGTCACGCCGTTCTCGAGGTCGATGACCTGACCAACGAGGTTGTTGCCAGAGTCGAGCAGCATGTCGCCCGACAGGCGCAACGTGATGGCCGATCCGCCGGTCGGAGTGAACACGGTGTCGCCGTTGGCAGCGAACGAGAGGGAGCCGCGCGCACCGTTGGCCGTAGCAAGATTTCCGGCGGCGTCGTAAGAGAGCGTGCTGTCGCCGATAGCGGTGGTGCGACCCTGGCCGTCGTAACTGATGGTGCTGGTGAGGCCCGGCTTTGTCGACGACGTGAGCTTGTCAGCGCTGTCGTAGGTGAAGGTGGAGGTGGTGCTGACGTCGCTGGAATCAACAGTGGTCTCTGACTGTCGGTTGCCACTGGCACCGGCGATTCCCGACAGGTCGAGGGTGGTCGACTTGGTGGTGACCGGGATGGTGCCGGTGACCGTGGACTTGGTGAGGCGGTGATCGAGGTCGTAGGTGCCGGCGAAGTTGACAGTGGCGCCGTTGGCGTCTGTCAGGGTGCGGGTGAGAATCGCGTTGGCCCGGGAGAAGGTGTCGAGCTCGGACACCGACTTTGCACCCTCGAACCCGGCGTAGGTGACCTTGTTGAGGTTGCCGTTGTTGTCACGCGTTGTCTCCGACGTGGTGGCGTTGGCGTACGTGACCTTGCTGACCTCTCCCTTGAGGTAATTGATGGTCTCCAGCACCAATGCACTGCCGATGCCTGTGCCGGTGAGGGTGGTGGTGGTGTGCTGGCCGTAGACGTCGTAACCCAGAGTGAAGGTGCGAGTCTGCGACTGCGCCGTGGTTTCGGTAACGCTGGTCAGCGCGCGGCTGGAGGGATCGTA
The DNA here is from genome assembly GCA_009699025.1 of Actinomycetota bacterium. Next base: position 2,167 of record WLOZ01000356.1, on the reverse strand, counting down.
GGCGTTGGTGGTGAGAGTGCCGTTGCTGTCGGTGGTGCGGAACAGTAGGCCGGTGATGGAAATCTCTGAGGTAGCGGTGGTGGTAACAACGCCGATGGTGGTCGAGCGCGACGACACCAGTGGGTTGTCACCGACCGCAGGGTTCGTGGCGACGGAATAGGTGGTGAGGCCGTCACCGGTGGCCGAGCCTGAAGCAAGCGAACCATCGGGTCGATACGTCAGGCAGGCCTTAGCGCCCGATGCGGAGGCTTCGGTCAGGCTTCCGGTGGTGTTGTACTGCTGCTGGGTGGTGGAACCTCCTGGCAGCGTGGTGCCGCTGCGCTGGCCGCCCTGGTCTACGGCCTGGCTATCGCAGTTGGTGGCGGTCTGCTGCGGAGCGTAGTAGGAGAAGGTGGTGGTGTGGCCAGACGGGCCGGTGGCCGAGGCCATTTGTCCCCACTGACCGCTCGTGCCCGTCGCTGGCCTCCACGCGAAGGAAATGGTGTTGCCGGAGGCGGAAGTCTCAGCCACCGGGTTGCCGGTGCCGGCCGCGTAGTCGTAGCGGGTCATCGTGTAGAAACTGGAAGCGGCACCGCCCGAGGTGCGCTGGTCGGGAGTGTCAACGCGCGTGACCTGCCCGAGGCCGGGACGCACGTCGGTCGTGGGAACGGACACCCAGGAGCCGCCGGGGGCCAACACCTGAATGTTCAGCGCCACCGTGCCCGTGGAGGCCGACACCATGTCAACCTGCAGGTTCGCCGACGCTCCCGCGGCCAACGACACATCGCAGGGGACGGTTTGAGTACAGGCCTTTCCGTTCGCCCACACATGGGCGCCGGTGAGGGTGCGGAACGAGTACGTGCCAGCCGTCTTGGCGATGTAGCGTCCGGTCATCCGCCCGCTCCACGTACCACCGTTGCCCGAGGGATTGGAAGCGAGCGTGAAGCCCAGCGAGGTCGGGAGTGACCCACCGACGAGGGGGCCGATCGACCGGTGTGACGGGACACCGCTGGTGCGCACGTTGTCCCAGCTGAATAGCACCAGGCCCTTGATCGGCTGCATGTCGACGACATCGGCGCGGGGGTTGGCGTCGTAGGTGTCGTACTGGGTTTTGGTCTCCGTGGCCCCCGACGTTTCGGTCATCGCCAGCTTTGATGGGCCGAACGCCTTCACCGGCTCGCCCAAGGGGTTGTAGACCGTCTTCGAACGCATGCCCGTGGCCTCGTCGAACACCTCGTTCGCCTCGTCTTGCACATTCCACGTGGCGGTCACCTTGGTGCCGAGCGGGCCCTTGGACCACCGCTGGTCCATCGTGGTCAGCTCCGCAGCGCTAACGGTCACCGGAATAGCGTTTCCCGGCGTGGGCGACTGCTTCACGGTGAACACGCCGAGGGCCGGCAGCGGGGCTACCGCGGCAAGAGTGGAGTACGAGTACGTCTGGATTGCCCGCGTAGTCTGCGCAGTGGTCTGGGTGTTGCCAGACACGAGGCCCGCGGGTGTGGTGATGGTAAGAACGCGGCCGCTGGAGTCGTAGGTCACGGTGGTCTGGGCGCGCACGTCGGAGGCGGGCAGAGCGGTGCCGCCGGGGGTGACTACCCCAGCTGCGATCGCGGCTGCGGCCAGAGGCTGGCGCAGACCCACGATGCGAGCGGACCGGTCCCACGCTAGGTCAGTGACCTGAGCGGTGGAACCGGTGCCCGCGTAGGCGGTGATGCGCCCGATCTGGGCGCTGGCAGCCGGGCATGGGCTGGTGGCCACCACGCACACGTATGACACGGCGGTCTTCTGGCCGTCCCACGACGTCGAGGAACACAGTGAACCGGTGGGCACGGCGATGAAGCCCGAGGCGGGGGCCACGCAGTCGTCCGACGGGGCGTAGTGGAACTGGATGCGCCGCCCGCTGACCGGGTCGGTGATGTGGTCGAGCGCCCCGGCCGCCCACGACTGCTGTAGCGAGGGCATTCCGTAGGTCCACACCTTCGACGGCCACACGGTGAACGTCGACGTGGTCGCGTGCGCGGGAAAAGTGGTCACCGTCTGGCTCGAGTCGGTGGCCGTCCAGGCGCCATCGGCGTCGGCGGCCAGGGTGGTGATACGCCCACCAGGCCAGGACTGGTGCGGCCCGAGGTCGGCGGTAAACGCACCCGCGCCGGACTTCTCGAACGTCACCTCCCAGCCATTCCAGCCG
>WLOZ01000355.1 GCA_009699025.1 Actinomycetota bacterium | reverse complement strand
CCGGTACTGATGGGTGGCGCCGACCTCCCGATCGCTGTCAGCGGAAGCAGAGCCGAGCTGCTCGGCTGGCTCACCGGACGCAGTGACGGCGCAAACCTGGTGGCCGCCGCTGAGAGCGGGCGTCAGATTTCGTTGCCCGCTCTCCCCGCGTGGTTGTGATGGGCGCATCATTGTCTCCCATGACCGCAACTGTCGACGTGATCGTTATCGGTGGTGGTACCGCGGGCAGCGCGGTCGCCGGCAGGCTCGCCGAGCGCGGTGATCGCGATGTGCTGCTTGTAGAGGCCGGGCCCGACTATGGCGCGTTTACCTCCGAACAATGGCCCACCGACCTGCTCGACGCGAGCACCCTGCCGATCAGTCACGACTGGGGCTACGCCGGACCAGCTGCCGATGGCCGCCGCCTCGCACTCGACCGTGCACGCGTCATCGGCGGTTGCTCGACGCACAACGGATGCAGCCAGTCGCGCGGCTGGGCAGGCGACTACGACCGATGGGGACTGGCCGGTTGGTCGGCTGACGAGTTGGCGCCGCTGTTCGACATCGCCACCGAGCGCATGCGAATTCGCCGATACGACGACGCCGAGGTGCAGCCCTTTCAACGCGCCTTCGTTGACGCCTGCGTGGCATCAGGCATTCCTGCGCGCGCCGACCTCGACGATCTGCACGGAGTCGTGGGAGTCGACGTGAGTCCCGTGAATATCGTCGACGGCAGCCGGTGGAACGCCGCGTTCGCCTACCTTGATCCGGTGCGCGAGGGCGGATACCTCACGATTCGCGACGGCGTGCACGTGCAGCGGGTGGTGATCGAGGCCGGACGTGTGCTGGGTGTCGAGGTGGTGGCTAACGGCACCGTGGAGGTCATCGCGTGCGGTGAGGTTGTCGTATGCGCTGGAACGTACGGAACGCCGGAGCTGCTGATGCGCTCAGGTGTCGGTTCGGTTGATGATGTGCGCGCAGTCGGTGTCGATCTGCAGGTCGAACTTGCAGGAGTCGGAGGCAACCTGCACGACCATCCTGCGCTGACGATGGAGTTCAACGCGTCGCACGAACTCGTCTGCGAACTTGACGCCTTCCGCGCGCAGCATGGCTGGCTTCCTGAAGAGCAAGCACTGGCCAAGGTCGCAACATCGATGTGCGACGGTCCCTACGACGTGCATCTGTACCCGTGGGTTGAGCCGCGCGACGATGCTCCCTTCGGCTGGATCGTGGTGATGCCGGTGAGTCTGGTGACACCGCGCTCGCGAGGTCGGCTTCAGATGGGTGCGGCAGGTGCTGAGCCCAACCACGGCTATCTGTCGAACCCCTACGATCGGGTGGCGCTGGCCGACGGGCTGGTGATGGCCGCCGATTTGTGCGCCGCGCTGTCACCCATGTTGGGCGAGCGCCGCAACCCACGTGAGTCCGACGAATCACTTGACGACTGGATGCGTCGTACTCATAGCCACTACTGGCACCCGGCGGGCACCGCGGCGATGGGGGCGGTTGAAGCGGGGGGAGTGTGCGACGCTGACGGCCGAGTGCACGGTGTGAGTGGCCTACGCGTTGCCGACGCTTCGCTGTTTCCGCAGATTCCACGATCGACGCCCGCACTTCCAGTTGTTGTCGTCGGCGAACGCATCGCCCAATCGATTGCCTGAGGAGTTGGTGATGCCGGTATACCCCAGCGCGCGACCCGCGCAGATTGACGGTGAATTCGACGTTCGCGGATATCGCACGCGGTTTCGAGTGACCGGTGATCTCAACGGCGATCGAGCAGCCGTGATTCTGCTCCATGGTGGTCCGGGCTACCCGTCGTATTCACTGGAACCGTTGGAAGAGCTTGCCGCAACGGGTCGCGCGGTGATTCGCTACGACCAACTCGGGTGTGGTGAGTCAAGTGTCAAGGAAATTGCGCACGACCCCGCGATGTTCACAATCGACCTGTACGTCGAGGAACTCGGGCTTCTCATCGAGCATCTCGCAATCGATCGATACGTGCTGCTTGGTCAATCGTGGGGCGGCATGTTGGCACTTGAATTCGCACTTACCTCGCCGAGCGGACTCGCAGGCCTGGTGCTCTACAGCACGCTGGCAAGTGTGGAGGAGTGGACGGTGGCCACGAACGCACTCATCGCCACCCTGCCTGACGAGGTGCAGCGAGTGCTCGCACAGCACGGTGCGGCCGGTACCACCGACTCCCCGGAGTTCCGAGCTGCCGAAGCCGAGTTCAACCGACGCTTCGTGTGCCGGCTCGACCCACTGCCCGAGTGTGCCCAGCGCAGTGAGGCGTCGTTGATGGGCGACGGAGAGGTGTATCGCGTGATGGCGGGTGGCTCAGAGTTCGACACCGGAGGTGGTGTTGGGGTGCTGGCCGGTTGGGATGTGCGCCCGCGACTGCACGAGATCACTGTGCCGACTCTGTGCCTGTCGGGGGAGTTCGACGAGGCGACACCCGCAGTGATGCGAACGTTGGCTGCGGGTATCGCCGGTGCGCAGTGGCACATCATCGACGGTGCCGCGCACAGTTCTCACCTCGAGGCGCCCGATCTCTTCTTTCCGATCGTGGTCGACTTTCTGGCGCGTCTTCTTGACTGACCGAACCAACGCGCTGGGGGAGAGTTGAGTTGAGATCGAGCGCGGCCTTGACGGCGGTCCTCACGTGGACTTCCTTGGGGCGTTCAAGCGCGATAGGTACGTGCTTGGGTGCCCCCGATGTGGGGGTTGGTGGCGGGCGCGTCTCGTTCTCAGCAAATTCGCGTTTTGATTACAGTTCGCACCAACGCGCATTAACGTGTTGGCATGACAAACATTTACGCTGAGCCAATCCCGGGTGAGTTTCAAACCATCACCACCGCCGATGGCACCAGCATCAACACGGTGTCACTCGGGTCGGGATCGCCCGTGGTTCTGGCCCACGGCTACGCCTTCGATCTGCGCTGCTGGAACATCGTGGCTGCCGGACTAGTAGAGCGCGGCCACCGAGTTATCGCCTTCGACCAGCGTGGCCACGGCAAGACCACCATCGGAAGCAAGGGCTTGAACTCCGAGCAGATGGCCAGCGACTACAAGGCCGTGCTCGAGCACTACGACGTGCACGACGCGGTACTCGTGGGTCACTCGATGGGAACCTTCCTAGGCATCCGCTTCCTGGTCGACTACCCCGAGGTGGTGCGCGACCGAATCAAGGCCGTGGTACTCATCTCGGCATTTGCTGGCGACGTGAGCCGGGGCAACCCGCAGAACCGGTTGCAGATTCCGCTCATCCGGGCCGGCATCATTTCCAAGATCGTGAGCAACGACAAACTCGGTACGTCGTTTGCCAAGTCGCTCATGGGCGACGTCAAGAACCCCGACCTGATCGCGGCGTTCCGTGCTGGCTTCGGCGAGCAAAATCTGGGCCCGACGGTGCCGGTGCTCAAGGCGATGGTGGAGGAGAACCGATACCCACGGCTTGGCGAGATTGACCTGCCGTGCACCATCCTCGTGGGCGACAAGGACAAGACCACGCCCACCTTCCACTCCGACGACCTCAACAAGGGCATCGCCGGTTCGAAGTTGATGCGGGTG
>WLOZ01000354.1 GCA_009699025.1 Actinomycetota bacterium | reverse complement strand
TAGGCGTAGCTCAGCCCGAGCACCACGGCAGTGCGCGTGTACAAGATGTCGATGGGTCCCCATCCCACGTTGGAGAGTCCGTGGTTGATCAGACCTTCGCGATTGAGTAGCACGATCCACGCGTAGGTACGAATGAGGAAGTTGGTCCAGAACGGAAGCACCACAGCAATCAAGGCGACCGTCTGCCAGGTGGGCGACAGTCGCGTGATCACCAGTGCTGCAGGGAAGCCCAGCGCGAACGCCAGCAGCGTCGCAGCACCGGCCGTGAGAACGCTGGTGAACAGCACATCGCGATATAGCGGTTGGGTGAGTCGCGCAATGCTCTCGAACGTCACAGGCAGGCGTACGCCGCCGAATCGTCCGGACGTGAGAAACGCATACGAGATCACGAGCATGAGCGGAATGGCCATGAAGATCAGCAGATAGCCAAGAGCCGGAATTGTTGTCAGCGCGCGCAGCAGGGGCCCATCGGAGTTGCTACTCCGATGGGCCCCACGCTGGGCGCTTGAGGTCAACTTGCTTGAACCTCGGTGGCAATCTGTGCGTAGGTCTTCGACGCCTCACCCACGTCGACCAGACCCTCTTGCTTGGCGAGGTCGGCCGGGGTTAATGCGAGGTTCGGGTAGTCCTTCCCGAGAGTCGCTGCTGCCTTCTCTGCCACGGCCTTGTTGGGGCTCTTGTAGAGGATGTTCTCGGTGAGCCAGGTCTGCTCGGCGTCATCAATCATGAAGTTGATGTACGCCATTGCGGCTTCCTTGTTCTTACTCGACTTGAGCACCACCATGGTGTCGGTCCAGAGGTCGGAACCTTCCTTGGGAAGTGCGAACTTCACGCTCTTGTTGGTGGCGTAGTTGCACCAGCCGTCCCACGCAACAGCCATGGTGACCTCACCGCTGTCGAGGCGGCTGTAGAACGTGGTGTCGTCGAAGCCGAGAATCTGCGGCTTGGTGGTGATGAGCTGCGCTTTGATCTGGTCAAGCTGCGCAGAATCGGTGGTGTTGACGCTGAATCCCAGAGACTTCGCCGCGGGCAGATTCAGCCACGGCTGCGTCGACAACATCAGGACCTTCTTGGCGTTCTGGGCGCTAGGGCTCAGGATGTCATTCCACGAGGTGGGAGGCGTGCCGACCAGATCTTCGCGGTAGCAGATGCCCGTTGTGCCCCATGCGTACGGAACGCTGAACGTATTGCCGGGGTCGAAGGCAAGGCTTTTGGTTTCTGGGTACAACTTCGACAAGTTGGGAACGAGCGCTGGGTCAATCGGCTCGAGCAGACCGGCCTCGTTCAGTGCTTGTGCGTACTGCCCAGAAACGAACGCGACGTCGATGCCGGGGTCTCCACCAGCCGTGAGTTTGCCAATGATCTCCTCGTTGGTGGCGTGCTTGGCAACGGTGATCTTGGCCTTGGTGGTGTCGGTGAACTTGTTGGCCGTTTCGGGATCCATGTAGTTATCCCAGTTGCTCACCACGATTGACTGCATGCTGAGATCGGCTTTCGGGTCGAGCGTGAAACTGGGGCTCGGCATTGCGGCGCTGCTGGAACTCCCGCCGGAAGAACCGCCACCACACGCGGCGAGTGCCAGAGTCGCCGCCGCGAGGGTGGCGAGGGCTGCTGCCCTCGTGGTTCGTGCAGTACGTACTGACATGGGCTTCCTCTTTCTAGTGGGGTGACACGGGCAGAGAACCGCTGTGATCAAGTTGAACGGTGGGCAGTGCTTCGGGGGAGATGCCGAGTTGCTCGCACGCAAAGGTGCGGAGCATCTCGCGAACGTGCTCGATCGGCATCCACGAGTAGCCCACGACACTGCGAAAGCAGAGTCCGTCAACGAGTGCGATGAGCCGCTCGGCGACAGTGTGAGGTGCGGCGATGGGGGCAAATTCGCCGACTGCTGTGCCATCGAGAACGAGTTGAGCCACTTCGTTGCGGTAGAGCGCCGCGAGTTCCTCGCAGAGAGGAAGCAGCGCGGGGTCGTGCGACACCGCTGTCCAAAACTCAAGCCAGAGCACGTATTCGTCGAACAGCACGCCAGGATGCGGCAGGCTCACCTCCAGCAGAGTGGCCAGAGCCCACAGGTGGTCGCCGTCGCGACGGAGTTCGGCGAATCGCTCGACGGGTGCGCGCACCGCCCATCGCAGGGATTCGATCAGAATTTCATCCTTACTACCGAAGTAGTAGTGCACCACTCCAGTCGAGACCCCGGCTTCTTCGGCGACATCGCGAATGCGGAGCCCGGCCGTTCCGTCACGTACCAGCACCCGGGCGGCGGCGGCGAGCAGATGCTCGCGTTTATCGCTCTCCGGGGAGAGCCGTGAGGGCCGTCGGAAGGGCGCAGCGACCGGAGCGGGCACCGTTGCGCTCTTGACTCCCATACCGCCAGACTGTACTAACTGAACGTCCAGTTTGTGAAGTACCTCACACTGGCTATCTCCGGAGGGGACATGCGAATCGCGGTAATAGGGGGTGCGGGGGCCATGGGACAGGTGACGGTCACTGACCTGGTCGAGAGCCCCGGAGTCGATCAGGTGCTCATCGTTGACCCCGATGCCGAGCGCGCGGATGCGCTGGCTGACTCACTTGCAGGGCGGGGTGCCCGGGTGGTTACCGCGATGCCCACTGGGCCTCTCGCGGAGTTGCTTCACGGAATTGACGCCACCGTGAATGCGTCGGGGCATGCGCACAACATCTCGGTCATGCAAGCCTGCCTCGAGGTCGGATCGCACTACACCGATCTTGGCGGGCTGTATCACGTCGCGGTTGCTCAGTACGCGTTTCATGAGCAGTTTGAGGCGGCCGGACTCACGGCCACGCTCTCGATGGGGTCTGCTCCAGGTCTGACGAATATGTTGGCGGCGCGGGCCGTTGAGTTGGCGGCTCTCGACACCGTCGAATCAATCGAATTGGTCGATGCCACCGTTCCTGGACGCACCTACCACCCGAGCGAGTCGTACGCGCCGCCGTATGCGGCGGTGACTCTCATCGAGGAGTACACCGCGCCTGCCCCCCAGTTCATTGATGGAGCGATACAACTCATGGCTGCAGGCTCGGGTGCGCGCAGTTATGACTTCCCGGGTGGCGCCGTCGAGTGTGTGTACACGATTCATTCCGAACCTGCGACCTTGCCGCGTTCGTATTCCGATCGAGGAATTCAGCGGGTTGAGTGGCGACTCGGTTTAGCTCCCGCCGATCACGTACGACTGCTGTCGTTTGTCGCCTCAGGATTGGCATCAAACGACCCCATCGCGATTGAGGGGGTCACCGTGCGACCTGCCGATGTGCTGGCCGCTGTGCTGGGACGCCAGGTGCGAGGTGGCGCCGGCACGGCAGACTCGGGTGCGGTCGAATGGTTTCGCGCGATCGTGCGCGGGCAGTCGTCCACCGGATCCACCGAGATCGTGTGCGACGTGAAGGTTGTCGATCCGCCGTCGGGTGAGTTCTCTGGCGGTGCGTGGGTCACGGGAGTTCCCCCATCGATCGCCGCTCAGGTGATGGCATCGGGGCAGGCGATTCGTACCGGAGTACACGGACCTGAATTGGCTATTCCTGTGTCAACCTTCTTC
>WLOZ01000353.1 GCA_009699025.1 Actinomycetota bacterium | reverse complement strand
TGCAGCAGTCGGTGCGCACCGCGCGGGTAGGCACGGCGCATCGCCTCGATCCACCATCGGTTCGGGCGGCGCACCAGCCCGAACGACCGCTCCTCGGCCCGATCGCGCTCGACGATGGCCTGTCGCACGCGGTCGGGGCTCGCCGGAAGTTCACGCACGCGGGCGCCGATGGCATGCGCGATCGCGTTGGCCACCGCCGCACCCGTGGGCACCAGCACGATTTCGCCCACGCCCTTGGCCCCGTAGGGGCCGTTGGGATCGGGGTCGCCCAAAACGATCGGGCGAATGTCGGGCAGGTCCGACGCGCGCGGAAGGGGGTACTGGATGTACGAGCGGGTCATCGACTGGCCGTTCTCGTAGAGGAGCTCCTCCCCCAGCGCGAGTCCGATTCCCATCGCCATGCCGCCGATGATTTGGCTCTCCATGCCGATCGGATTGATGGCCACTCCTGAGTCATGCACGGCCACGGCGTCAATGACCCGCACCCGGCCGGTGACCTCATCGACCTCAACCTCAACTGCCTGCACCGCAAAGGAGTAGGCGCCCGACAGGTTTGAGATTCCGGTCGCCCGGTTGACGCTCTCGACATCGATGGTGATTTCCTCGGTGATGCTCAGCGAGCCCGACTCGAACTGGTTGACGAGGTCTACGAACGACACCGACCCTTCAGGGCCGACCACTCGCCCGCCCTCGAGCGAGAGCTCTGACTCATCGACCCCCAGCACCTGTGCAGCGTGCCCCCGCAGCCGGGCCGCCACGGAGCGCGCGACCGTGCCCACCGCATGGCCGCTCATGTAGGTGCCGCGAGTAGACCACGCGCCCAGCTCATGCGGGGTCTGATGTGACTCCATGGTGAGCACGCTGACATCGTCGACCTCGATTCCGAGTTCCTCAGCCGCGAACTGAGCCAGCAGCGTGCGCTGCCAGGTGCCAGCGTCGGCCGCCCCGTAGCGAACCCGCACGGTGCCGTCGCCCAGCACATCGATCGCGGCGCTACTGCGATCGGCGCCGTCGTAAATGTTGGCGCCCGTCACGTGGATTGCGGCCGCGAGTCCGACACCTCGACCATGCCCGCCCTCGGCGCGCTTACGGTCCCAGTCGATCTCAACTCGGGCCCGCTCAAGGCACTCGACCAGGCGCGCCGACGCCAGCTTCCAGCCCACCAGCGTGACGTCGCCCTGCCGGTTGGCGTTGAGCACCCGCAGGTCGATCGGATCGATGCCGAGCATCTCGGCTATCTCGTCGGTCTGAGACTCGAGGGCGAACGTCACCTGGGGTGCCCCGTAGCCGCGGAACTGCCCGCCCGGCTGCTTGTTGGTGTAGATCAGCTCGGAGTCGACAACCACGTGCGGCACCCGGTACAGCGAGGCCACCACGTGCCCCGCGTATCCCATCACCGACGGGCCCGAGTGGTTGTAGGCACCGTTGTCGACACGCAGGTTGGCCACGCGTGAGGTGAGCAGCCCCTCAGCCGTGGCCGAGGTCTCGAGGGTGATGTCGAAGTTGTGCCTGCTCTTGGTGGCGGTGAACTCCTCCTCGCGGGTGAGCACGAGCCGCACGGGTCGGCCGCTGCGCATCGAGAGCGCGGCCGCCACCGCCTCGTACTCGCAGATCTTCGACTTGCCGCCGAAGCCTCCGCCCACGGCAACCTCGTGCACGATGACCTGCTCGACCTCGAGGTCGAGCACATTGGCGAGTTCCTTGCGCACCATGAAGGGCGACTGCGTGGTGACCCACACCTCAAGCACCGAAGCCTCGGGGTCCCACCGAGCAACGACGCTGCTGGTCTCCATACAGGCATGGGTCTGCCGGCCGAATCGGAATGTGCCACTGGCCGTGACGGCCGCCGTACGCGAGTCGTCGGGAGCACCCCACTCTCGGTGGGTCGACAGCGAGACGTTGCCCCCGGGGTGGATCGGCAGGGCCTCGGGCGCAACAGCTTCGGCCATGGTGGTGGCGGCCCGCAGCACCTCGAACCGCACCGCCACCTCGCGCATCGCAGCATCGGCCGCCTCAAGGGTTTCGGCGGCGACGCCGGCGATCTCCTCGCCCACGAAGCGCACCACATCGGAGGCCAGAACTCTCCGGTCGGACAGCGGACCGCCGTGATGGATGTACGTGCGATCAGGAAGATCAGCGGCGGTGACCACCGCGACAACCCCAGGAATTCGCCGCGCACCGTCGGTGTCGATGCTCAGGATTCGCCCGTGCGGAATGGGACTGCGCACGATGCGCGCGAACAGCATGTTCGGCAGCACGACGTCGCCCGAGTACACCGAAGCGCCCGTTGACTTCTGCGGCCAGTCGATATTGGGAACCCGCTGCCCAATGGGCGACACCCGGGTGCCCTCGCGCAGCGCGGTCATGAGGCCGCCTCTCGGAGGGCTGCGATGATTCCGACGTACCCGGTGCAGCGGCAGATATTGCCGCTCATCGCGCTTCTGAGGTCGGCGTCGTCATCGGGCAGCCCCTCACGCAGCAGCGCAGTACCTCGCACGATCTGCCCCGGGGTGCAGAATCCGCACTGCAGCGCACCCTGATTGGCGAAGGCGCTGCGCAGCCGCTCGGACTCCGCGCTGACACCCTCAATCGTCTCCACGTGCCCGCTCACCCGAGCGGCCAGCGTGATGCACGACAGCACTGCGCGACCATCGATGAGTACCGTGCACGCCCCGCACTCGCCTCGCCCGCACGACTCCTTGGTGCCGAGCAGGCCGAGCCTGTCGCGAAGAACGTCGAGTAGTCGCGCGTCGGGCGCGAGACCATCGATCTCAATCGGGCCCGAACTATTGACGTTTAGGACCACGCTGTCGTTAGTCACTGAGTACTCCTCGTGGTGAGGCAGCCCTCGGCTTGGGCTGCCCAGTGCAGTAGGTCGAGATCACGATACGGAGAGGCGACCAGCTGCACCGCCGTAGGGATTCCGTCGCGCGAGAGTCCGGCCGGAAGAGTAATCGCCGGGCACCCGCTGGTGAGGTTGAACGGCACGGTGAACGCCACGATCCATCGATCATCCTGCTCGCGCCCATTCACGGTCGGGCCATGGTCGATGAAGTGGTCGCCCGCCGCGGGCGCCGGCATCTGCAGGGTCGGCATGAGAATCAGGTCGGCCTCGGCCAAGATCGCGCCAATTCCCCGGTGTAGCTCAGCCGCCTCCGTTCGCGCCTGAACGGTGAAGTCGAGGTTGGCGGTCACCCTCGACACCGACTCGACGAAAGCGCTGGTGAGGTCGCTCACCTCACCCCCGGCCTCGATGACCGAGCGTGCCATGGGCGCGTACACGGCGCCGAACGCCAACTGCGTCGCTCGGAACAGCCGGCCGAAGTTCCACGGGAATGACACCTCGTGCACCAGCGCTCCCTCGCCCGCGAAGGATTCGGCCGCCGCACGGAGATCTCGCGACACGTCAAGGTCGACGTCGAGGCCATCCATGCCTGTGATCAGCGCGATGCGCAGCCCGCCGAGATCGGTGCCGGTGGCCGGAAGCGGCACGCGTCCGGCGAGCTGTGACGCATCGGGGCGTGCCATGAGCTCGAACATCATCCGCACATCGGCCACGGTTCGA
>WLOZ01000352.1 GCA_009699025.1 Actinomycetota bacterium | reverse complement strand
GGATGACGAAATCAAATCGAGCGGGGCGGCATACTTGAGGTCGAACACTAGGGTCGTGGGGTCCTTCGCCGTGATGGTCTCGACGGGATCCCAGATGTAGGCGCCACCGCCAGCGAGTGTGATGGTGCGATCGAGGGCAGCTTTGGCAGCCGAAGCGTCCATCGGGTTGCCGGTGCTGAACTTCACGTTGTCGCGCAGGGTGAAGGTCCATGTGAGGCCGTCGGCCGAGGCCTCCCACGTGGTGGCGAGCAGTGGCTCCACCTTGTTGGTGGTGGGATTGCTGCGGGTGAGTTGCTCGTAGAGATTGTTGGTAGCGATTCCCTCATTGGAGTAGCTCGTGGCTGGATCCCACGACGTCATGACGTCGAGGTTGTTGATGTACGTGAATGCCGCATTCGTCGGTGCCGGTGCCGGTGCCGGTGGCGGCGCGGTTCCGGAGCAGGCGGCGAGTAGTGCTGCGGTTGCGGCCAAGGCCACGAGTCGAGGGATTGTGCGCATGTTGGACTCCTCCTAAAGTCGACCGAGCGGACCGACGGCCTTGACAGTGATGCGAGCTACCGGGTGGGTCAGGTAGGCGAGGGGAACCTCGTCTATCTCGACGATCTCAATTCTTTCTGAATCTGCGCCGGCCTCGATGGCCCGCGCCCGAGCCTGAGCGCAGGCCGCTTCGATCACCTCAGCGCGTCCTGGCGCCAGTGAGACCACCTCATCCCAGCGGCCCGAAACTTGAGCAATCGCAGCGCCAATGGCGTTTGCCACGTCGAAGTGGTCAGGACGATAAACCTTCGACACTCCCGGAATCGAGTCGGGAATCAACACGGAGCCACCGCCCACGACGATCAGCGGGATATCCCCCTTACCCAACTTCATCCGGTCGACTGCATCGGTGATCATTGAGTCGACGACATTGAGTGCCGTGGCGAGGACCTCCTGATGCTCGTCAGGCACATGAACCGTTCCGATGATGGCGCGTCCACCCTGTACCGCCGCATCGGTGACTGTGGGGGTGATCCCGCCGAAGCACAGGGCTTCTTCCGGGAGTCGGTAGCCCACGCTGTCGGGACCGAGTTCAACTCCGGCCGCCGTCTGGCGCACCACGGTGCCGCCACCCAGAGCGATGGCCAGAATGTCGGGCATTCGAAAGTTGGTGTTCACGCCCCCGATGTCGACGGCCGCGGAGGACTCGCGAGGAAATCCATTCACCAGCATGCCAAAGTCGGTGGACGTTCCGCCGACGTCGGCGACCAATGCATCGTTGAGCCCGGTCAGGAAGGCCGCACCCCTGATCGAGTTGGCCGGGCCAGATCCGATCGTGAGAATCGGAAACCGCACCGCGTAGTCGAGTGCCATGAGCGTGCCGTCGTTTTGGGCGTACAACACACTGGCGTCGATTCCGTATTCATGCAGCGACGTTGTGAGAGCCGTAGCCACCTCGCGCGCAACCTCGGTGAGCGCGGCATTGAGCACGGTCGCGTTCTCCCGAGCGAGCAGGCCCAATGAACCGATTTCATGTGAGAGCGACACGATGATGTCGGCACCGAGAACCTCGCGCGCGATGTCTGCGGCAGCAAGTTCGTGCACAGCGAACATGGGCGAGAACACCGCTGAGATGGCCACCGCTTCGACCTCGCCCTTCACTGATGTGAAGAACGCGCGCGTGGCGTCGGCGTCGAACGGCACTATTTCGCGGCCGTCGTATTCATATCCGCCGCTAACAATTGTGTAATGGTTACCGATGGCTGCGACGAGATCAGCGGGCCAGCCAAACAGTGGCCGGACCGCAACTGAGGAGGGCGCACCAACCCGAAGAACCGCTACCGAGTGCAGCCGGCGGCGCTCCAGCACCGCGTTAGTCGCGTGAGTCGTACCCAGCATGACGTGGCTGATGCGCGCCTTGTCGATTCCGGGCTGGCTTATCACGGCCGCAATCGCTGCACGGACCCCTGATGTCACATCGAGTGAGGTGGGCTGCTTGGTTGTGGCGATCACGCTGTTGGCGAGATCGAGAATGACCGCGTCGGTGTGGGTGCCACCAACGTCGATACCCAGCCGCAGATCAAGTCCGGACGACATGGCTCACCTCGAGGGGGGTGTAGTCGAAGTCGTATCCGAAGGCACGCGGACCTGCGATCTCGATGCCTCGTGGTGATCGCCAGATCGGCGCGCATGGGAACGCAAGGATGGCGACCCGCTGGCCGTAGCGCACCACTTCGGTGGCCACCGCGTCTGCACTATGGCTGTCGACCAGGGTGATCAGGTCCGGCACACTGGCTAAGACGGCGCCGTCTTCGAGCACCACCAGGTTTTCGTTCTGAATCTCCACGCGCACGAGTCGGCCGGCATCCGGGCCGTAGCCCTCGACAATCACGCTGCCGCGCACGAAACCGCCAGCGGTGCGTCTCTCGACGTCCGCGACCTTGCCCTCGATGAGCTTGACGGCGTCAACTGCCGTGATCAGGGCGGCGACTGGGTCATTCACAGAGTGCACCGAACGGCCGATGCGCAGTGCTTGTGAGACGGTTCCTTCGATGATTGCGCCCCTGGCACGAGACACCGGCATGACGTAGTCGGCCATCGCGGCGGAGCCACCGAACACCTCAGCAACCGCGCGCGCCAGCAGTTCGCCCCACTCACCATTCATGGGGCGGATGACAACGCTGTTGCGCCGCTCATCAGCCACCACAATGAACTCAGGCATCAATCCGAGCACGTGCATCGAGACCATGTGCACCTCGGGAAAGGCGCGACCAATGGCGTCTCCGTCAACCAGCGGCAGGTTCATCCGGGCTGCGGCTGCAATCGGATAGAGGCCGTTGCCCCCGCCGATTTCCCCCGCCATCAGCGCTCCGACTCGCTGCTGAAGGACACCTTCAACAATGGTCCGAAGGAACTCAACCTCGTCGCCCGAGCCGATCTTCTCGGCGCTGACTGACGGTGCTCCAATGCCGCCTACCGGCATCACAATCTCGTCGTCGTGGAGATCGGCGAGAGTGACCACACGAACAGGGCCATGCTCTTCGATCGCCTGGCGGGCCACCAGTGCTTCGGTCGAGACGTCACCGCCGCCGCCGGTGCCCAGCACAGCACAGCCCCGAGCTAGAGCGTCGATGTCGCTCGCTTCGATCAGCATGTGGCTGAGCCTAGAGTTCCCCACGACAAACTGCTTGTACTATTAATACAGAAAATTGACACGTAAATGTACTCACAAGCTAAGGAGGAGCCACGGCCATCACCTTTGCGCGACTACTCGATGGGCCACGTGGCTTGGCATTGAGTGGCCGCGTCATGCCCGAGCATCCTCACGAGATCACCGAGGTGACACTTCTCGAAGTGATCGGAGAGGAGGAAGCGCTGCGAGCAGGTGCCCTAGCGATCGTGAGCCGCACCGCTGGGGCCGAGATTGGCGGCTACCGGTTTGACGTGCTGGTGCGACGGGCGGTCGAGCGCGGGGTCGCTGGCTTGGTCCTCCGACAGCCCACTCCCTCGTCGGTGACCGGGGATAGCTTGGCGCAGCGTGGCCGGCTCGCCCTGCTCGAGGTGAGCGATGCCGCAGACCCACTTCAGGTG
>WLOZ01000351.1 GCA_009699025.1 Actinomycetota bacterium | reverse complement strand
TCGAGGCTTAGCCCCGCGGCAAGTGTTCCGGTTGCCACCGACCACGTGTAGGGCGCGGTGCCGCCGCTGGCAGTGAGCGTCTGGCTGTACGCAACCCCCGTGGTACCGACCGGCAGGCTGCCGGTGGACACGGTGGGACCGGTCGCCGACGAGTTCGAGCAGCGCCGCGCGGAACCCGATGAGACAACCGCCTGGTTGAAGCCCACCTGCGTTCCCGCTGTGCCATCGGCATTCTCCACGCCAATGGTGGCGCTGGCGCCGTTGTCGCTCGCGGTGGAACCAGTGAGGGCGTCGAGGTACTGGAAGGTGATGTCACCCGTGCCCTCGTCGATCAACGCCTGCATGGTGACACCCGAACCCGCCACTGAGAACACTGCAACGTTGTCCCACGTGACCACGAACTGGCGGTTGGGCGCACTGCCCTTCACCAGCGTCCAGATGGTGCCTCCGGCAGTGGGGTTGAGGTCGTCCCACCACGGCGCGACGAAGTTGTTGGGGTCGCTGGTCGTGGGGATGCCGACATTGGAGTAGGCCGTGGCCGCTCCTGTTCCGAGGCGGAGATAGCCGTTGGAC
The DNA here is from genome assembly GCA_009699025.1 of Actinomycetota bacterium. The sequence goes on along the minus strand of WLOZ01000351.1, from coordinate 2,995 downwards.
GACACCTGTGCCGAGTTGTAGGTAGTGCCGTAGAAGGACGCCGAGAAGGGTAGCGAGACAATCGTCGACGAATCATCGGTCAGCGTCAGAGTGGCGGGTGTGCCTGCCGTCTTGTCGACCCAGGCGTAGGTCGTGGAGGTGCACAGGTACGGCGCGGGCGGGTCGAGGGTGCGCACCGTGACCGAGGAACTCACGGTGGACGAACCTCCGAGGTAGGTGTTCGAGGCGCGGACGCGGAAGCAGTAGTCGGTGGAGGGGCTGAGCGACCCGACGGTGAACGCCGTGGCACCGGCGCCCGTGGTGGCCACGCGTGTAAAGGTGCCACACACGCTGGAGGCGAAAGGCGCCCGCTCAATGTCGTAGGCGGTCTCATTCGCGGCGGTGTCGGACCAGGTAAGCGAGACGTTGGTCGTCGAGGTTGCCGTAGCAGCCAGCGCCGTTGGGTCACCCACGACCGGACTGGTCGAAGGCAGGCAGGCGGACACCATCGCGCCGATGTCGAGGCGGCCACCGTTGACGATGAGACCAGCCAACGACGGTGTCGACTGGGCACTATTCACCACCGCCGCACGCAACTGCCCGGCCGTGAGCGAGGGATTAATCGAGGCACACAGCGCGATCGCGCCAGACACATGCGGGGTGGCCATGGAGGTACCACTGAGTGATGCGTAACCGTCGACAGGATAGGCCGAGTTGATGCTCGATCCGGGAGCCGCGATGTCGACCGTGGTTGCCCCGTAGCTCGAGAAGCTCGACAGCGCCCCGGACGACGTGATCGAGCCCACCGCGATGACGCAGTCGTAACCTCGGGTGCCGCCGTTGGTGCACTGGTTGTTCGAGGGGTAGGAGCCGACCACATCGTTGTTGCTCGACGAGTTGCCGGCCGCGGCCACGAAGAGTATGCCCTGGTCGCCAGCAAGGTTGATCGCGTCGTTGAGCGCCGTACTGTAGCCACCGCCGCCCCACGAATTGCTCGTGGCCACGATTTTCAGGCCCTGACTGACCTTGAGGGCCCTGAGGTAGTCGAGTGCGCGCACGGCATCGGAGGTGGAGCCACCGTTCGCGCCGAGGAACTTGGCCGACACGATGGTGACCGCCCAGTTCACACCTGCGACGCCGGACCCGTTGCCGCCGATGCCGCCGATCGTGCCGGACACATGCGTGCCGTGGGTGTCTGAACCCTCGGTGGAGTTGCCGTCGTACACGGTGGCGTTGTTGTTGATGAAGTCCCAGCCGTGGATGTCGTCGATGAAACCATTGGCGTCGTCGTCGATGCCGTTGCCGGCAATCTCCAGCGGGTTGGTCCACATGTTCGCAGCGAGGTCGGGGTGCGCAAACTGAATGCCTTCGTCAATGACGCCGATCGCCACCGACCGCGAGCCGGTGTAGCCGGCTGCCCAGGCCTCGCCGGCCGCACTGCCGAATTGGTTGGCGGGCGATGTACCGTCGCCGTACATTCCCCAGAGGTTGCCACCGGTGTAGTAGGGGTCATTCGAGGTGACCTGCTTGGTGAGGACATAGTCGGGCTCGGCGTAGCGCACGCCGGGACTGGACTTGAACTTCGCAATGGCGGCAGACACCGACTCGCCAGGGGCGAGGGTGACCACCTCGGCGGTGTTCGGCCCCTTGGCTGTCAGTCGCTTGGCGGACTTCGCGCCCGACTTCACGCGAGCTGCGCCCTTCTGCACATCGGTGGCCGTGGGGCTGTAACCCACGATGAGGGTGCCGGCCTTGTGCTGGGGAAGCGCCTTGTCGGCGGCTGCTGCAGCGGCCGCTGACATGGGGTCGTTAGTCGACGAGTTGCCAGTGGCCGCGACAGCGGGTGCGGCCATGGTCAACAGCGCAGCCCCCAGCGCAAGACAGGTGCTGACGCTGAGCAGACGAATGCGCGATCCTTGCGCCGACACTGTCATGGCGTCTCCCTTATGTCCAGGTACCCTCGCACCCGCCTCCAATGATACACGTTACCGTCAGTAATGCTACAATTACATTACGTGACTGGCAACTCATTCGACGCAGATTTCTTAGGCTAATACAGTCGACCACGATCTGCAGAGGCTAGCTCAGCGGCCCTACTGCGGCACGCCCTCACCACCACGGGCATCGGCAGTAGGCGCCGATCTTCGCTCAGCCGGCCAGGTACCGGGCTTGCGACCCTTCTGCACCTCCCTGTGACGGCATACCAACGCCGATACCCCGCTCCCACCAGAATCTGTCCACGTTCCGCCAGCGGAACATTCGGGCCACCACCGCACCAACCGCCCGATACGTTGCGTAACACGCGCCACCCGCGAACGATGATCGAGGGAGCACCTCATGACCGACGCACCGAACGACACGGGCATGGGATCGGACGTCCCTGCCACAACGACTCCCTCAACCCGCCGCACCCGACGCCTGACCGTCATCGGCGCACTAGCCCTCGTTCTCGTCGCCGGAGCCGTACTGGTGGGAGCGAAGGCATCCGGAGCGCGGTCGGGGTCTCTCACGCAAGTTCCAATCGGCGTCAAATGTGTGACTCCGGGCCTCACAAACGGTGTGTTCCCCATCACGGTCACCTTCCCGAGCGACGGAACCAAACACACTGTCCTTTACTATGACGGCTCCGATGGTGGCCACTACTACCCACTTGGTTCGACTACGAGTGGAACATTTACTTCAAGCACGTCAACCGACGCCCTCTACAACACGCTCATCAAGGTGACGTGGGCGCCCGTCAACTATGACGACACCAAGTACGACAGTGCGACGTGCACACGTTCGTGACCTCGCTCTGAGTGATGACCCTTCGTTCACCGCACTCAGGCGAGTGATCTAATCACGCCGCGGAGCCGAGGGAGCGCCATCATGCGTTCTCTGGCTGCGCAGAGTTGCGGAGACGCTCAGACGCTGGGCGCCGCGGTCCAGCGCAGGTAGGGCTTGACCTCCTCGACCTCGCCGAACCTCGCGCGCGCATCGTCAGTCGACATGGCCGGCGAGACGATGACCCGGCCGC
>WLOZ01000350.1 GCA_009699025.1 Actinomycetota bacterium | reverse complement strand
GGGCAGCAGCCCGGGAACCTCACCTCGGGCCGACACGGGGTCGCGCGGAGCCGCCACACCGTCGGCGAGAACGGCGCCAATACGCTCGGCGAACACGAGTCCCTCGAGCAGCGAGTTGGACGCCAGCCGGTTGGCGCCATGCACCCCGGTGCACGCGCACTCGCCGCACGCGAAGAGACCGGCGACCGACGAACGGCCGAACAGGTCGGTGCGGATGCCACCCGAGTGGTAGTGCTGGGCCGGCGAGACAGGAATCAGGTCTGCGCGCGGGTCGACCCCGTTGGCCCGGCACGACTCGAAGATCGTCGGGAACCTGGTGGGCCACTCGGCCCCGAGGTGTCGCGCATCGAGCCAGACGTGCTTCGCTCCCGACTCGCGCATGCGACGCATGATGGCCTTGGCGACCACGTCGCGGGGAGCCAGCTCGGCGAGGGGGTGCGCGCCCAGCATGAAGCGGTCGCCCTCATCGTCGACCAGCGTCGCTCCCTCACCTCTGACCGCCTCTGACACGAGCGGCTGCTGACCCGATGCCTCGGGTCCGAGCCACATCACGGTCGGGTGGAACTGCACGAACTCGAGGTCAGACACCACCGCGCCGGCCCGTAGGGCGGCCGCGACGCCGTCGCCCGTGGCCACCCGCGGGTTCGTCGACTGGGAGAAGACCTGGCCAATCCCTCCGGTGGCGATGACGACCGCCGGCGCGAGGATGGCGCCCACCCCACCGCGCTGCCCGGCCCCCATCACGTGCAGGGTGACTCCTTGGGCAGCCCCGCGTTCGTCGAGCAGCAGGTCGAGAACGAGCGCGTGAGTGACCACCTCGATGCCGGGGTCGCCCGCCACCGCCTCGACGAGAGCGCGTGAAATCTCCGCGCCCGTGGCGTCGCCGCCGGCATGGGCGATGCGGTCGCGCAGGTGGCCGCCCTCACGGGTAAGAGCGATCTGGCCTGCCGCGTCGCGGTCGAACTGGGCACCGAGAGCCATCAGGCGACGCACCGCCTCGGGGCCCTGGGTCACGAGCACGTCAACGGCGTCGCGATCGCACAGGCCCGCGCCGGCCACCAGGGTGTCGTGCAGGTGCTCAGCCGGGGAGTCGTCAGGATCGAGCGCCGCGGCAATGCCGCCTTGAGCCCACACGGTGGAGCCCTGCGACACCGTCGACTTCGTCACCAGGATGACTCGAAGCCCAGCGCGACGAGCATGAATAGCGGTGCTGAGCCCCGCGACCCCCGAGCCCACGACCACGACATCGGTCTCCTCGAACCAGCCGGGCACCGATGCCACGAGGGCCAGGGGGAGGCGAGCAGTCATGATGCTTCTCCGATGGTCACTCGCACATTGTCGAGGAGGCGGACTCCGCCCACCACAGCGGCCACGAGCGCCCGAGCCTCCCCGCCCGACGGGGCCGGCCCCAACCCCTCCGAGCGCACGACGAGGTAGTCGACCGAGTCGACGCCAGGCTGGGCAGCCAGCCATCGCGCGACACTCGCCGACTCAGCATCGACGTCGATACCCGCGCCTGCGGCGAGCGAGGTCCGCAGGCGCTCGAGTGCCGCGGGGATGGCCACCGCGCTCGCCCGCCCCGCCCCGAGCCGCCGGTTGCGGCTCGACATCGCAAGCAGGTCGGGCTCGCGCACCGTGGGCACCCCCACGATGGCCACGGGGATGAGGAGATCGGCCACCATCTGCCGAATGAGCGCCAACTGTTGGAAGTCCTTCTCACCGAACGCCGCCGCGGCAGGGCCGGTCAGCATGAGAAGTCGGTTGACCACGGTGAGCATCCCGCGGAAGTGCCCAGGTCGCGCTGCACCCTCGAGATCGTCGCCGAGCGGGCCCGGGTCGATGGTCACCACCGGGTCTCCGTGCGGGTACATCTCCTCGACGGAGGGTGCGAACACGACGTCGACCCCCTCGTTGCGACAGAGAGCGACGTCGGCATCGAGGGTGCGCGGGTAGGCCGCGAGATCGGTGGCGTCGGGGAACTGCAGGGGGTTGACGAACACTGTCACCACCACCTCGCATTCGGCGGGTGAGAGTCCCTGCGCCGCGAACCACTGGCGACCGGCGCGTACCAGTTCGAGGTGCCCCTCGTGCAGTGCCCCCATCGTCATCACCACCAGTCTGGGGCCGTGAGGCCGCGCCCGCAGAGCCGCAATTGAGTCAATGACCTCGGTCATGCCCCCTCCACCGGCGCCAGCGCGCCGAGCAGCGAGGCGGCCTGCTCGGGGCTGAGCCTGCCGGCGGCGAGCGCCCGATCTGCGGTCAGCCGGGCCATGGCGATGTAGGCCGACTGAGCGGCTCGACTCACCGCTCCAATCTCAGCCACGTGCATGGCCACGGTGCCGGCATCACCGCGCGACACCGGTCCGGTGAGGGCACGGTCGCCGGCATCGAGGGCATTATCGAGCGACGCGTGGAGCAGCGGCCACACCAGTCGCGCGGGATCATCGACGCCAGCGTGCGACAGCAGGTCAAGGGTCTGCGCAACGAGGGTAATCAGGTGGTTGCTCGAGTTGGCGAGTGCCGCGTGGTACAGCCCCCGGTGCTCCTCGGCGACCCACACCGGATCGCCCCCCATCTCAACCACCAGAGCCTCGGCAACAGGGCGCAGCACCTCCGGGGCGGTCACTCCGAACGGACATCCGTCGAGGCGTGCGAGGTCGACGCTGGTACCCGTGAAGGTCATCACCGGATGGAGTGCCAGCGGCAGCGCCCCGGCGGCAGTCGCGGGGGCCAGCACATCGGTGCCGAACCTGCCCGACAGGTGCACCACGAACTGACCCGCTGAAAAGGCACCGGTGGCAGCGAGGCCCACGACCAGTTTGGGCAGCACATCATCGGGCACCGCGAGCACCACCAGGTCGCGCCCACGCACCACCGCCGGCACCTCGGTGACAGGAACACCCGGGAGCATGGCCTCGGCCCGAACTCGACTCAGCTCTGACACGGCCGACACGGCCACCACCCGGTGTCCGGCGCGACGCAGGGCCGCGCCCACCGCCGAGCCGGCACGACCAACGCCCACCACACCGACTGTTAGGCGGTGGGGCGCGACGCTTCCCTCGGCTCCCTCGGGCACGTCGCCAGCGTAGTGGGGCGGGCACTGCTGCCACATGGCACGATCGGGGCATGCGACTGGCAACGGCACCATCGGGGACAGGCTCCGACGCCGTGGTCGAACTCGATGCCGCCCACTGGGCGCGGCAGGGGTCGCTTTCCTTCGACCTGCAGGTCAATGACGGTGTGATCGTCGCGTCCGACGTGGTGCCCGGTTTCATGCACCGTGGAGCTGAGAAGCTCTTTGAGGCGCGCGACTACCGCCAGGGCATGGCGCTGGCCAACCGGCATGACTGGCTTGCCCCGGTGGGTGGCGAGATCCTCATGGCCCGGGCCGCCGAGGACCTTCTGGGCATGTCGGTCCCACCGCGCGCCACACTGCTGCGTCTCCTCGTGCTCGAGCTAAGCCGCGCAGCCGCGATGCTGGCGTTCCTCGGCCCTGCCGCCGAGCCCACAGCGATGCCCGACGCGCGGGCGCTTCGCCTCGAGGCCGCGCAGCAGCGAGAGCGCATCGTTCG
>WLOZ01000035.1 GCA_009699025.1 Actinomycetota bacterium | reverse complement strand
AGCAGGGTCGACGTGGCGGGTTGCTCCAGCGGGTTCCGGGCGAGTGCCGCCCACAGCGCCGAGTCGTCGGCGCTGGACCATTGCACCGACATGCTGAGGTGGGTGCCCATCGCGTTGATGAGGCGCACGTCGATGGCGTCGGATTCACGGCTGGTGTCGGGGTGCCAGGCGAAAGCGAGCGGGGTGGGGCGACCGGTCGCCTCGCAGGCCATGAGCAGGTCGGCGGCGACGATCGCCGAGTCGATACCACCGGTGAGATGGGTGCCCACAGCACCGCCTGGGGGCATCGATTCGCCGACGGCGACTTTGATCAGGGTGCGGAGTTCGGCGGCGGCGTCGTTGAGCGATCGCACCGGGCTGTGCGGCAGGTGGCTCGGGTCCCAGTGGCACACCAGGCGCGCGGTGCCGTCGTGCCACGAGAGCAGGTGGCCGGCGGGCACCGACCTGACACCTTCGGCAAGCGTGGTGCCGGGGGGTGCAGCATTGCCCACGAGGTAGGCGGCCACGGCCGGTAGGAAGGGCGAGGCGCTGCCCTGGCCCATCGAGGTCAGCACGGGTGAGATGTCGCTTCCGAAGTGCAGGGCACCGGGGGTCTCGCCGTAGAAGAGTGGCCGCGTTCCGGCATGGTTGCGCGCGAGCACCAGCGTGCCCGTGCGGCGGTTCCACGCCACGAGGGCGAAGTCGCCGGACGACTCGGGAAGCCACTCGAGGTCGTGGGCCCCAACCAGCAGCGACGCTAGCGCGGCGCCGCGGGGGAGGGAGTCTTCGGCGCAGCCGAGCCGACGAGCCAGCGACGCACGATCTACGAGGTCGCCGAACAGCACCACGGTGAGGTCGCTCATGTCGTGGCGGCTGACGTGACCGGCGGCAGTGAGCGACTCGCTGACGATCAAATCCAGCGACTCGTCGCTGCCCGCGCCCGAGCGGACCGATCCGACGAAGGCGGGCTGGGTCACTCGGAGGCGACTATCAGGCGCTTGACCGCCATGTCGGCGAGGAAGGCTTCGGACTGTGCGCGGCAGGTGGGCTCGTCGATGTCGTACGCGTCGAGCAGCGAAGTGACGACCTCGTCGAGGGTGTGTGGGGCTTCGAGCAGGTCCCACACATGCGCAGCAGGTCCATCGAGGCCGAAGTACTGGGCGGTGTTGACGTCCATCGCGACCACCTGCTCGTCACTGAGTCGAGTTGCGATGGTGTCGGACGCACGCACGAAGTGAGTCATGGCTGCCTTTCTGAGGCGGGTGTTGTCGAGGCTTCTGAACCGTAGCCGAGCTTCTGCATGGTCGGGCCGCAGGAGGCAATGAGCTGGTGCTGCAGTTCGGCGGGAAGCAGCAGCCCCTCGCCCGCAACCCCGTTGCGAAAGAACCGGTCTGCCGTGGCCATGCTTTCGGGAAAGCCGTGCTCGTCCTCCAGCGCACGCAAGGCCGGCAGGGAGGTTCGCAGCACGGCCTGGGTCAGCGCGTCGGTTGAGGCATCGAGGCCGGCGAAGGCGGCGACGCGCTTCAGCTGGCCCGCGGGGTCGGCGAGCAGGTCTTCGTAGCGCACGGTGAGTACCGGCAGCGGCGGCGAGTCGACCCAGCTTTGGGCGTGCCCGCTCCAGCTGCCCATCGGCTGCTGGAGGAAAGTGGGCCGGACGAGCTGGGCGCGGCCCAGCACCGTCTCGTCGCCGCACATGGCCTCGACCACGCGGTTCACCGGCTCGGCGATGTAGTGCGAGTACGACACTGCCACGTCGCGCGGGTCGCGCACCAGGTACACGGCCCGTCCGCTCCGCTCGTCGAACAGTCGTGCGCGGTCTCGCAGCGTGATGTTCGCCAGATGGGTCTTCTGAAAGGTGGGCGTCGTTGCGGGCGCCGAGGCTGCGGCTCTGCGAAAGGCCGCGGCCCGCACCTCGTTCAGGGCGTCAGGCGAGAGCTCGGCGGGGTCGAAGCCAAGCTCCTCATCAAGCCCGCTGGGAGTGTCGAGGGTCGCCCGGCCGACGAGCTCGTGCAGGTTCACCTCGCGCTCGGGTGTGAGCAGCGCGCTGAGCATCGTGCGCAGCCACGTGCTTCCCGACTTGGGGTAGGAGGCGAGCCACACGAGCCCGCTCATTCAAGGCCGCCCAGGATGAACTGCGCCAGCACGCCTGGGTCGATGCCAGCGGCAGGACGAAGGCACGAGTACACGGGAACCGCCTGTGCCAGCGACGCGGAGTCGGCCAACGCGCTGGGCCTGCTCACGCGGGCGATCTTGCCTCGGAAGTGGTCGCGCATCACCATGGCTGTCGCCTCGGCGTCGTCGAGGCGCTTGAGCTGAGGTTCACTCAGCCCTGCCCTCTCGAGGTGCACTACCGCGCGCACGGGCACCGGTGACAGCATTGCGGCGACGTCGAAGCGAAACTTGTTGACATCGGCTGAAATGCGCGGCGCTGTCTCAACCGGCTGGTTGAGCGCGACGGCCATGTCGTGCCACAGCTTGACGGTCGAGGAGCCGGGCTGCACGAGCCAGCCACCGCCATCCTCAGCGTTGCAGGGGGTCACCACGGCGAGGTTGTCGCACACGATGGGCAGGCCCAGCGCCGACAATGCGCTCACCACACTCGACTTGCCCGAGCCGTTCAGGCCGGTCACCACGAGGGCGCCACCTTCGATGAGCGCCGCAGACCCATGCAGCACCATCTCGCCGCGCTGCATGAGGGCGGCAGCGATGGGGGTGCCCGTGAGCAGCGACTCGAGGGTGCCGTCGATGTCGAAGGGGTCGCCTGCCGGTGCCACCGTGATGCGTCGGCCGTCGGCCACATGCACGCGCATCAGGCCGGGCACGTCGAACAGCACTTCGTGGGGCGTTGCCGCCCAGAACATCCTGTGAGCCGAAGGCGCATCGATGCTCAGGGGCACGTCGCCAAAGACGATCTCGACGTCGGCTGGCTCGTTGGTCGGCTCAAATCCGACCAACGGAAGCTCAGAGGCAAACACCGTGCCGTAGGCGCGAACACTCGGGGGCATAGTGCCCCTCAGCGCACTCACGACACCTCGTAGCCGAAGGCCGCGAGGGCGTCCGTGTGCTCGCCGAACACCGAGTTGGCCACTGCCCGATCTTCTCGGCTCAGCCGAGCGATGCTGTCAGCGTTCATGTTGCGCAGCTGCTCGTCGTACATGCCCTTTACCGACACCCGCACATTGAACTCCACGTCGTCAAGACTAGGAACAAGAGTGCGCACCGCGCTGTCGCACGACGCCGGGTCGGCGCATAACTGCTCGTAGCTGAAGTACGTGCTGACTCCGGCGAGGGCGGCGCGGTTGTCGGCCTGCAGCCGAAGGCAGGCGACAACGTGGCGAGCGGCGAGCACGCGCGGGTCGGTCGGGTCTTTCGGTGGGTGGGCGAGGCGGCGACGGATGATGCCTTCATACATCGCATAAGGGTCGCGGGTCAGAAGCACGAATCGGGCCTGTTTGAAGTTGGTGCGCAACTGATCGGCAAGCAGCACGAAGGGCGGCGACTTTTCCACGAATACCGAGGCGTGGGCGTTGCTCGCGAAGGACTGCGCGTACCACGCCCGTCTGGTGACGTCCCAGTCGAAATTGCCGGGCGTCGCGTAGGTCTGCGCCCAGTGAGGGTCGGAGGCCCAGATGAGGGCACGATGGGCGGGGCCGACAAAGCCGTAGGCGTGCTGGCCCTCGTGTCGGAGGTTCCAGGTGTGGCGCGAGAGTGCCAGCGCGTTTTTGACGAAGGTGCTGCCGCAGTTGTTGGGCGACAGTACGAACAGGTGCGTGTCGACGAGCGCGTCGAGGTCGTGCAGTATGCCCAGCGGGGCGGCCAGCTCAGTCATCGCTGCGCCTGGTGCATTACTCGTAGCGGGGCCGCCTCAATGCAGTCGGCATAGGCGCGCAGCCACAGGGCCGAGGCGCTAGCGAGGCGTGGGTCGGTCACGGTGGTGAGTGAGTTGGTGTCCCAGGGGCGTTGCCCCACGTTGAAGTGCAGCACCCGCGCGTCTCCGAGCCGGCAGCCCGTGCTCTCGACGATGGCCTCAGGGCAGCGCAGCAGGTAGTTGAACTCGGGGCCGGCGTCGGTCCACGCGTCCTCGAAGATTCGGTTGAGGATGAACTGGTCGTTCTGGGGGCGTAGCACCGGTGCAATGACGTCGTCGGTCACAAGTGCCAAGATGCGCTGCAGCATGCCTGGCCCTAGGCATGGGGGTGACACCCGCATCAGGCCGCTGTTGAACGTGCGCGCAATGGCCGAGCTGCCGGCGTCGCGGGAGACGAACTCGTTGGTCTCCCGGTCGGTCGCGAGGCCGAGATACACGGCCCGGTCGGGGCAGGCCACGAACTCTCCCGGAAGGTGCTGCAGCGACTCGACTGAGCCGGTGAACAGCAGGTCGGCGTCCATGATGAGAACGTCGTCGGTGCTGGGGTCAGCGAAAGTCGCCAGGCAGAGAAGGTGGTTCGAGTGCCAGCCTGGGTGTGAGCCGTCGGCCGTCTCGGTAGCGACCGTGAGGTCCTCGGAGATTTCGCTGACCGTCACACCACCGATAGCAGCGAGTGCGGCAGCAACAGACTCTCCTTCGGAGGCCTTGGCGTAGACGGTGACTGAGCCGCTGAACCAGGGGTTGTGGCGATGGAAGCTGCTGAGGGTCGCCACCGCACCGGCAACATACGTGGGCGTCACGAACAGGCGCAGCTCACCAATCATCAGTGATCAGCCGACTCGGTGGGTAGTCAGTGCTGATAACTATGAGATGGGGTTGTAGTCCACAGTCTCGGATAATTTAACCCGAAACCCGCTTTGGGCGGCCGCGACTCCGCCAAGGGTACGTACCTCGAGCGGCTTCCAAGCGGCCTTGCCAGCGCCTGCTTCGGGTGCTTCGCGTGAATCAGACATGAATTTCCTCACGTGGGTTGTGGGGCGCTCTCAGGAAGGGCGGTACTCGTGCCGGATTCTTTCGTCGAACCAGCCAATCAATTGCGAAAACGACGTTAGCACGAGTCCGAGTTCGAAGAGCGGGCAACGGTCCCTCCGGTGGGGTCGCATCGCGGCGCCGAGTTCGCAGCGACGCACCCGTCGCGGGGCTCCCCTCTCACCATCCCCGCTCATCCCTGCGAAAGCGTCGCACCGACTCACCGGTTGTGACGCTTGGGGTCAATTATGAGATGGGGCTGTATAACCCATTCTCGACTGATGAATACGGTGTCCCTCCCTGGGCGGCCGCGATTCCGCCGAGGGCGCGCACCTCGAGCGGTATCCAAGCGGCCTTGCTCGCGCCTGCTTCGGGTGCTGGGCGTGAATCAATCATGGGGGCTCCTGCCAGTGGCTTGATGGGGCGTAATTGAGAAATTACCAGAGGGCCATGACGCTTGGGTGGTGCTTGAGAGAATAAAGACGAAATACGGGTAGGGCGCCCGACCGCCCGGTGCCACACCACCCACCTCGAGGTTGAGCGCGCGGCGACCTACCCGTCGCGGGGCTCCCCTCCTCCTAATCCATACGAAAGCGTCGCACCGACTCACCGGGTTGTGACGCTTTCGTATGGATCAGCAGTCAGGCGACAAGTTTGCGCGACAGTGACGTCAGCGATGAGGTGGGGCGGTAGCAGACACTCTCTCCGCGATGAACAGTGAAACCCGACTGCGCGTCTGAAACCGAGCTAAGGTCGCGCACCTGGAATGGGGTCCAAGCAACCTTCGCCTTTCCGCTCTCGCCTGTTGCGCTCGCCTCGTTCATCAGACTCCTCACGTCGCCGACATTTCGGAAAGGTGAGTACGCGGGGCCCATGAGAGCTGCGACCTCATGCGCTGCGTCCACCGAGTAATCGGCCGCGACGTGCGACGTTCGGTGACGCCCGCATGATGTGATGCCTCTGACAGGCTGAGAGTGCGCGCGGGCTGCGCGACCCCTCATCACCTCGAGCCCACCGGAGGTTTCACCGTGTCGGATAGTCAACTCGTCAGCGTTTCAGCGGAGATTCGGGCCGAGAGCGGTGTGCGCCTCGAGGCCGAGATCATCGAGGCGCTGGGCATCAGGATGTCGCGGTAGTGGACGCCGCAGGCTTCCTTGCCGATCTCGAGCTGATTCCTGATCATCTGCGACTGCTGTCGCGGCGGTTGTGGCGCACCGACCCGTGGGTGGCAGTGCGCGATAGTCCACACCTCCTGCTGACCGGCATGGGCTCGTCTGCGTATGCAGCGCGCACCGCGGCCGGATGGTTGCGAGACAGCGGCCTGTCGGTGGTTGAGGAAATCGCCTCGCTCGAACCGGGCATGGTCGGAGGCGCCGACACCACGGCCGTGCTGGTCTCGGCCACTGGTGGATCGGTGGAGACGTTGCACCGTCGATCTCGGCTGGCGGATACGACCGGCACCGTCGCGCTTACGAACGTGCCAGAGTCAATGCTCGCGGCGGACTGTGGCATGACGGTGTTGATGGAGGCCGGCGTCGAGGTGGGTGGCGTGGCGTGTCGCACCTACCGGCACACGCTGGCGCTGCTACTTGCGCTCGGTCGGCCCTGCAACGAGATCGCCGACCACTGCGAGCAGGCAGCCGAGGCCTCCGACTTGTTGTTGCGCGAGCGCTCGTGGCTCGATGAAGTCGACGACGCGCTGCGCGACGGCCCTGCCACCTTCTGGATCGCGCCGGCAAGCCGGATCGGCTCTGCGCTGCAGTCGGCGCTGATGATTCGTGAGGGTCCGCGCCAGCCCGCCGTCGGCTGCGAGACGGGCGACTGGAGCCACGTCGACGTGTACCTCACCGCATCGACTGACTACCGCGCGGTGATGTTCACTGGGTCGCACTGGGACGGCCCCGCTGTTGAATGGCTACGCCGCCGTGGCTCCACCGTGGTGTCGGTTGGGCCCGGGCCAGTGGGGTTGCCGAGCGAGGTGCACGTCTCGCTCGACCTGCATCCGTTGGCGGCGATGCTCGTCGAACCCCTCGTGGGCGAACTGCTCGCGCATCGCTGGTGGGTTCGCAATCCGATCGTCGTGGACTAACCGACGTGCTGGCCGATATTCGTCGAGACCTCATGGCCGCTGACGGCCAGAGGCTGCTTCCGCCCCAGCGTCGTCGGCCCGAGGCGGGTCCGCTCGGGGTCGAAGCCGTCGACGAGGTCGCCGTCGTCGACACCCACCGCGCGGTGGCGCTCGCTCGCCTCACTGACGGTCGCGAGCTGGTGGTTCCGGTGGTGCGTGACGATGGCGTGTGGCGCCGTGCGATACCGGGCGACGGGCTGAGCGTGACCATTTTCTCGGCACCGTCGCCGTTCACGGTCGAGCGCCACGCCTCGGTGCCCGACCTCGATTCCTCTACCGAACGCGGCCTGTCGGCCGACATGTCGAACGAGCTGGTGGTGGTCGATGATCTGCTCGCGGTCAAGTGGCAGCTCCTCGCCGAGGCCGATCACCTGGCGGGTCCACGTCTCGCGGCGCACCTGGCCGCGGTCGGCTTCGTCGAGACTCCGGCGGCCATCGCGACCGTGACGTGGGACGGACGACTCATCGCGTCGGTCACGCAGTTCCTCCCCGACGCCGTCGACGGCTGGGAGTGGATGGTGTCGGATCTCCTGGCGCATGTGAGTTCAGGGGCCACCGCCCCCGACTGGCCATCAGAGGTGGGCCAACTCGTCGGCCGCTTTCATCGGGCCTGCGCCAGGTCCAGCGAGGTCATCAACTCGCCGGTCGAAACCGCGCCCACTCTGGGGGTGATCGTCGATCACTACCGTGCACTGCTCGCGCGTGTTCCCCACCTTGACGAGGAAATGCGCTCGGCGCTCGAGCCGTGGACGCCCCGGTTCGCCGATGCACTGGTATCCGTCGAGAGGGCCCAAGACGTGGTGGTCCTTCCCGTTCACGGCGACCTGCATGCAGGTCAGCTGTTGCGGTGGCGCGACGGAATCGCGATCGCTGACTTCGATGGCAACCCGCTACTGCCCCCAGGCCATCGAGGAGACCCTGGTCCGGCGGCCTTCGACCTCGCGTGCCTGCTGCGGTCGCTCGACCATGTGGCGCACGTGGTCGCTCGTCGCTGCCGGGAAGCCGACGATGAGCCTGCGCTCAATGCTGCGCTGGAATGGTCGACCGGCGCTCGACAGACGGCCCGCGACGCCTACCTTTCGGCGGGAGAGGCAACTCTGATCGACGACGAGCTGCTCGCGGCATTCGAGTCGCTGTCGCCGCTGCACGAGGCTGTGTACGCGGCAACCTTTCTCCCTCGCTGGCGCTACGTACCGCTCGGAGTGCTGCAGCGAGGGTGGTGAGTGTTCGCGCCCTTCAGACCATCCCCGCTCATCCATACGAAAGCGTCACACCACCCCACCGGTTGTGACGCTTTCGCATGGATGAGCGGAACTAGTGGAGGGAGCGTGGCCGCTACGCTGCACCAACACGCACAGCCGTCCGTGGATGCTCGCTGTGTCTTTCGGCTCACTGAGGGATGACTTAATGACAGACGCGCCACGCCTGCGTAAACTCGCCGCCGCTGACCTCGAACCTGGGCAACTCGCCCTCTACGAGGCGATTACCGGACCCCTGGCGCAGGCACCCTTGCCCTTCCAGGTGGTTGACGCTGCGGGAGGGCTCGAGGGTCCCTTCAACGGGTACCTGCGGCAGCCGATCCTGGGCACGGCGCTGCTGGCCCTTGGCTCGGCCGTCGGCGGGGGAATGTCGCTGTCGGGTCGGGAGCGTGAGCTTGCGATCCTCGTCGTCGCAGCCCACCAGAGGGGTGACTTTATGCGATACGCCCACGAGGCGATCGGCCTCGAGGTCGGTCTCACCGAGGTCGAACTCGAGGCCTTACGCGGCGGCCGGCTCGACGTGTTTGTTGACGAGCACGAGCAGGCCGTGGCGCAAATCACTCAGCAGCTGGTGACCAGTGGCGACCTCGACGACGATGCCTACCGCGCGGCGGTGGACGCTCTGGGCGAGGCGACCCTGTTCGAACTGCTGACGCTGGTGGGGTTTTACTTCACCCTGGCGCTGCAGATGCGCGTCTTCCGGGTGGGCGTCCCGGCCGACAGCTGAAGCCTTGCCGAAGTCTCTTATTCAAGAATAAGTTACTATCATTGAATAAGAGACAAGGAGATTCAAGGATGGCCCGGCTGATCGACACTCTGTGGGAAGGGACGCATGACGTCCACGGCCCTCGAAGGAACCGTCGACCATGCCGTTATCAGGCCTATGTCCCCGACGACCTCGCCGCTGCGAACCTCGATCTCGATTCCGAGCTCGCCGCTGATCTCGTCGACGCTGAAGTCGCGCTCGCGTCCTTTGACGCACGCGTGACTCACCGGGGTGACCTTGAGCAGCTTGCGCGATTCCTGCTCCGGGCCGAGGCGGTCGCATCGTCGAAGATTGAGGGGCTCACTATCGGGTCACGCCGTCTTGCCCGGCATGAGGCGATGATCGCCCATGGCAAGGCTCCTCGCGACGAGACTGCCGACTCAGTTCTGGGCAACATCGCGGCGATGCGCATGGCCGTCGACGACATCGCGCAGGTGAAGTCGGTGAACGCGGATCATATGCGGGCCCTGCACCGAGCGCTGATGGACCAGTCGCCCACACCAGAGATGGGGGGAGTTGTTCGAACGCGGCAGAACTGGATCGGGGGAAACGATGTCAACCCCTGTGGTGCAGCCTTCGTGCCGCCGCCGCCTCATCTGGTCACTTCACTTCTCGACGACCTGTGCGACTTCATCAATCGCGACGACATGCCAGCCGTTGCCCAGGCCGGCCTTGTGCATGCCCAGTTCGAGACGATCCATCCCTTTGCCGATGGCAACGGGCGCACCGGCCGAGCACTCATCCACGTCGTCCTGCGACGACGCCGAGCGGCTACCTCCTTCGTGCCACCTGTGAGTCTGGCCCTGGCGACGAACAGTGGTGGCTACATCGACGGGCTGACTGCGTTTCGTCACGTCGGTGAACCGGGCACGCCAGCAGCCCGTGATGCCCTGTCAACGTGGCTGGGGGTGTTCATCACCGCCACTCGCCGAGCCGTCGCTGACGCCGGGAGACTCGGCGACGACCTCGCCGCGCTGGAAGGGCGATGGAGAGAGGCTGTTACATCGCGTCGAGGCAGTGCCGCAGAGCGTGCCCTCACGGTGCTGCTCACCAACCCGGTGGTCACCGTAGACGACCTGGCGGCCCTCACAGGCGTGAGCTTCCAGGCTGCCAACAATGCTGTTTCGCGCCTGGTTGAGGCGGGGGTGCTCTCGACAACGGGCAGCGCGGCCCGCAATCGACTCTTCGAGGCGGGGGCGGTGTTCGCGCTCTTGACTCACTACGAGCGCTCACTGGCCACAGTGGGCGGCGACACGCGTGAAGGTCAACTCATGCGCCCTGTTCCGGCGAGGCAGACGTTGCCGTGACGACGTCTGCGTGAGACGCGCCTAGCCCCAGAAGCTTGTCCCCGATTTGCTGAGTCAGCTGACTACTGCGTGATCTGCATGACCACAGCCTTGGGCTCGGTGCAGAACTCGCGGCTGAAGTCACCGCCCTCGCGCCCCACGCCAGAGTCGCCGACGCCGCCGAAGGGAGCCCGCAGGTCGCGGATGAAGAAGCAGTTGATCCACACGGT
>WLOZ01000349.1 GCA_009699025.1 Actinomycetota bacterium | reverse complement strand
TTGAGCGACGAGCCGAGGATGAGGGTGTGGTTGTTCTCGACCACCAGGGACCGGCCCTGCTTCAGCGAGGAGAGTCGAGACTCGAGCCCCGTGGTCACCAGACCGATGATGATGGCCATGGCCACCACGCCGAGAAGGGTGATCGCGACCCCGATGGTGCGAAAGTGTGTCCCCTCGTCGCCGCTGAACGTTCCGGGGTCGAGTGACCTCACGAACGAAAGCCAGAAGCCCTCAAGGAAGGAGATCTTCTCGTCGGCCGGCCCCCACGAGAACAGGGTCTGAATCAGCGCGGCGATGACAAAGACCACGATGAGCGCCAGCACCAGCAGCAGCAGCACTGGCATAGCCCCACGCGCAAACACATTGTCAAAGCGGTACCGAAGTCGTTGCCGTAGCGTGAAGGTGGTCGCCATGTCTGAGTTCCCTTCTCTCAAGGTGGATGAAGGCTATCGATCAAGTGCGCTAGACGCCGTGACAGGGCGGGCGGGAGCCGACGCTCGCTGATGGCTCCCACCCGCCGCACCTCACATCCAGTGGTGCGTTGGTATTCCGGTGGCCGCAACCCGTCGAGCCGCGGCGGCGAGGTGCGAGCTGTAGACCTGCCGTGGTTTCCCGCCACCAGCAACGATGGGTGTGTCCCTGTCAGGAACGGTGTTGACGATAACCACCCAATCGTCGTCGTTGGGGTGGTACGTCAGCAGCAGGTCGTCGAAGTTCAGCTTCCCTCCCCGTTTGAGGGCGTGTTCGCTCAGGCCCCAGATCAGTGCG
Source organism: Actinomycetota bacterium (assembly GCA_009699025.1). Next base: position 2,810 of record WLOZ01000349.1, on the reverse strand, counting down.
TCGAGTGAGGCAGAGACCACGGTGCAGTACGGCCCGAATCGGTGCCGTGCAACGAAAATGCCGCTCATGCCACACCGCCCTTACCCAAACGGTCGCTGTAGACGCGCAGGCCCTGGGCCGCGAGGTGGTCGGCGACGATACCTTCGGCGACTAGTGCCATCTCGTTGGTGACGAAGGCCGTGTCGCACGGATTCAGGTCAGGACGCCATTCACCGGCGCTGTGGGTTCCATTGCGGAAGTGGCGAGAAGCGGTGCCCGATCTCGACTGGTGGGTTCGAATGCGCTCGAGCGGCCTCCGCCCCGTGTAGCCCACGTAGAGGTCGAAGGTGGCTGGGTCCGAGCCGTCATGCACGTCCATCACGTAGATGCGGAAGACAGGCTCGTAGTCCGGATGCGCCGTAAGGTCGTCGATCGCGAGCTGGAAAATGCGGGAGGAAACGTCGAGTGACGCAGTCATGATGATCCTTTCGTGGAGGCGGGGCGAACGGTTTGTCCGCTATCTCCATTCATGGAAGAACGAAGTTCTTCCTAAGAACGGTGTGCGCGCGCGCTCGTGTACACGTGAGAGGGCGTGGGCGGCGTCAGCTCTCATATGTCGTACCTCCGCGCTAGCGTCAGAGCTGTGGACGAGACCGCCACAACCAGACCGATTCACATTGTTGCGAATGAGGAGCCTGCATGACCGAGCCGTCAACCAACCTCACGGGCCTGTACTCCGAGGCCGTCGCCTACGCTGCTGCACTGCACGCGGCCCAGCTGCGCAAAGAAACGCAAATTCCGTATATGTCTCATCTGCTCGGTGTGTCGAGCCTGGTGATTGAGGCGGGTGTCACGCAGGAGCAGGCGATCGCGGGGTTGCTCCACGATGCGGTGGAAGATGCTGGCGGAATGCCTCGGTACCACGACATCAAGGCGCGATTCGGTGATGACGTGGCCCGAATCGTGCTGGGTTGCAGCGACTCGACCGACGAAAAATTAAAGGCGTCGATTCCTTACTGGGACCGCAAGACCGTCTACCTGAAGCGCCTCGCCGCGGAGCCGGACGATGTGGTGCTGGTGAGCATGGCCGACAAGGTGCACAACGCCAGGGCAATCGTGACCGACCTTGAGAAGAATGGGGTGGGCGTGCTCGAGAAGTTCAAATCGAGCACCGATGAGATGCTCACCTATTACGCCGCCTGCCTGCACATCGGCACGGCGAAGAAGGTGTCGTCCGCCCTTCTCATTCCACTCTCGCTCGCGGTCACGCGCATGAGGGAATTGGTCGACGGTGCGGCGCCGTTAGACGCGATGGTGACTGATTGGAACCGGGCGCTGAGCGAGGCTGACCTCGAGGAGATTGAGGCTGCGCTCGCGTAGGCGACAAGTCCGTACACCTGCTACTCGCAGACTGTGCCGTCGTGATCGGCGTCGCGATAGTAGGCATACTCGGGATTGACCCCGTTGACGTAGGGCCCGAATCCGGATGCCTTGGCCGCGCGGCAGGTACCGAAGTCGGGGTCGAGCCCACCGCTCACCCCCGACGATGAGGAATCTGACGGCACATCCACCGGGGGAGTGGTGTCTTGTCGTGCGGCCGGTCCCACGGCAAGGGTGGGCTGCGGCCCCGGCACCGGAACCGCCTGGCTGGGGCACGAGCCAAGCACGCGCATCATCGCGTCCTTCTCGGCCGGGGTCACCCACAGGTCATACTTTTTCTTGATGGCGATCTGCTGGGCGACGAATGGGCACCAGTACTGCCTGCTGGGTGGCAGCCAGCTGGCCGCATCAGAATCGCTCTTCTGCTGGTTGACGTCACCCAGGGTCGCCTGTAGTTCGAGGGGGTCGTTCGCAAATGCGACACGCTTTGCAAAGGGCCATTTCTGAGCACCCTTTTGCCACGCGTCTGACAGTGCGACGACGTGATCGATCTGAATCGAGTTGCGCATGGACGCGAAATCACCCTGCATCTCGGTATACGGATCGGTGAAGCCCCCCGCGATTACTGTGCAGTCACCTTCGACGACGGCGGCCGTGAGCTCGGCGTTCAAGATGTCATTGCGTGTGTCACATCCATTGGAATCGATGTCGGCCCAGGCCGGACCGAATTCGTCGCGGGCGTATCCGGAGCGAGGTGCGCGGCCCTTGACCCTCAGGGAGTTCAGGTCCGCGATAGCGGGTGCCACGTCGGCAGTCGGCACAACCTCAGCGGGGGCTGACGTCAGCTCAGGGCTGGGAGTGATCTCGTTTGCGAACTCTGATGTAAGCGTGGCGCTGGGCGCCGGGGTCGCCGCCGCGGAGGTGGGTGCTGTGGTATTCGAGTTGCGCGCCATCGGTAGAGCGATACCGATCACTACGAGCAGCGAGAGGAGGCCCACGAGTAAGGGCCATCGAGATTTCAGTCGCTGAATTGTCACAATCCCCCGTAGCCCACGCATCAATTCACCTCTCGCTAATGATTAAGTCTATGCTCGCGCACTCGCCGGGGTCGCGTCGGCGGTTTCTTCAGGAACCCCTTACGGCGCCACTGACAACGCCCATTGGTCGCGCGTGCTCACCACGAGGAGGGCGGGCCCAGCGTTCAGGGGCGTTCTCCCTGCGTAGGGCCCCTTCTCGTCGAACAGCACCTGATCAGGCCGGCCTCTTCGCCGCACCACGAAATCCGCCTCCCCGGGGTAGCTTGCCGACAAAATTCCTACCCCCCCGGCGTAGCGCACCACGTCGTCGCCCCTGCCCGTGATGGTTGAGTCGAATTCGCGCGCCTCGGAGACGTCGCTCACGTTCACGCTCCACTCGCCATCGGCGACGATCGCGACCTGTGTCACGGCGCG
>WLOZ01000348.1 GCA_009699025.1 Actinomycetota bacterium | reverse complement strand
TGGAGTGGGTCGCCCTCAACAAGGCGCACGCCACGTGCCCCCCGGCGTGCACCGGACAGGCCCACGCGCACGCTGGCCGGGTGTGTGCGCACTACGCGCATCGAGCCCTGGTCGACCGTGAGGGTGCCACGCGGGCGCGACGCCAGACTGATCAGGATGGCCACGATCGCGGCAAGTCCGGCTGCCCCCAGCGCCGTGAGCTCAGGCCAGTGTGACTGCCAGCCCATTGCCACCAGGCTCGCCGAGACCAGCGCGAGAGTCCATCCTCGAGTGGTCATGCGCGGGCATCGACCGGGGGTGCCTCGACGGCCGCAACCGCCTCGTCGATGGCATCGCTCGCCAGACCTCCCGACACCTCGAAGGTGGCTGACGGGATGACTCGGTGTGCCAGCACCGGACCGGCGAGCGCCTGTACATCTCCGGGAACCACGAAGGGGCGGCCGAGCATGGCTGCCCGCACCCTGCTGGCACGCAGCAGCCCGAGTGCTCCTCGGGGACTGGCGCCGAGTCGGAGCTGCGGCATCGAACGAGTGTGACCCACGAGCGACACGATGTACTGCATGAGACTGGGTGCCACGTGCACGGTGCGGGCGGCCGCGATGAGTGCGCCGATTCTCTCGGGACTGCTCACCCTCTCGACGTCGGCGATTTGAGCGCCCGCGTGCTCGCCATGGAGTACCCGTAGTTCGGCGGCGGGGTCGGGGTAGCCCATGCGGGTCTTGACCAAAAATCGGTCGAGCTGGGCCTCGGGCAGGGGGTAGGTGCCGTCCATTTCAATGGGGTTTTGGGTGGCCATCACTAGGAAGGGGCTCGGAACGGGAAGTGGCGTTCCGTCGATGGTGACGGTGCGCTCTTCCATCACCTCGAGCAGGGCCGACTGGGTGCGGGGCGAGGCACGGTTGATCTCGTCGGCCAGCACCACGTGCGAAAAGATCGGTCCGGGGTGGAAGACGAACGTGTTGGTGTCCTGATGGAACACCGAGACGCCTGTTACGTCACCGGGAAGCAGGTCGGGGGTGAACTGGATGCGCTGCCAGTCGGTGCCCAGGGCCCCGGCGAAGCTGCGCGCCAATGAGGTCTTGCCCACCCCGGGGACGTCCTCGAGTAGCACGTGACCCCCGGCCAAGAGCGAGGTGAGCACCATGGAGACCACCTCGGCCTTGCCCTGGATGAACGAGTTCACGGCGTCGGAGATGCGCTGGGCCTCGGCGGCGAAGGCGGCGGCACCTGATTCATCCATGGGGGTGGGGGCAAGGGTTGTCGACTCAATGTCCATGCTGGGAGCATAACTGGAGGCTCTGTGCGCCAACGCCCCCTGAAGTCTGCCACTGCTGCGAGGGGTGGCACATGGTGCGATGTTCCCCCGATGCAAGGAGATCATGCCGTGGCTCGCGATGAGGTCGACGCTTATCTCGCCGCTGTCCCAGAGCCTCAGCGGGGCACCCTCATGATCGTGCGAGCCAGGATTCTCGACGTGCTTCACGATCCTGAGGACTCGTTGACTGGCCGCCAGCCGGAGGAGTGCATCACCTACGGCATCCCGACGGTCAAGGTCGAGGGACGGTCAATCGCCGGATACGCGGCCTACACGCGTCATTGCAGCTATTTCCCTATGAGTGGTGCGGTGCTGGGGAAACTTGAGGCAGAACTGGTGGGCTACATCACCAGCCGGGGTACGCTGCGGTTTGCCGTCGACGCACCGCTGTCTGCTGAACTCGTGCGACAGCTGGTCAGGGCGCGGCAGCAGGACGTGCTGGCCAGGGGGCGCTAGGGCGCTGGGAGCGTTCCCGAGTTGAGTCTCAGTCCGCTCCCGCTTCGAGGGCTGCGAGGACGGGATCAAGGACTGCCGCCACCTTCGCCAGCTGGTCGTCGAGGAGCGCGTCGGCGACGTCTTCGAGACCCTCCTTATGACGCCACGCAGCCCACTTGGCCTGGGCGATGTCGCCGTACCCAGCAACCACCTGGGCGATTGGCCCGAGTGTCACGTTGCGGTACCGGGCCACCGCGCGCATGGATTCGAGCAGGAGCTGGTCGTCGATCCCCGCGGCCGCGAGCTGCACGATGTCGACGTAGTCGCGCCAGCGAGTGCTCGACTTGCCACGTTCGAGGATGGTCACGCCCTTCTCGGCCACGGTCGTCTCCGGCGCGTAGCCGAGCATCTCGATGGGGTCACCGAGCACTCGGGGAACGCTCACACGTCGAGGCGGTGGGACTACCGGGTCTCCAGTAGAGATGTCCCAGGCGATGACGATCCGTTGTGATCCGAGCGAGGCCGCCACTCGCATCCGCCAGCCAGGGTACTGCGCTGCTTCGCGGATCTCGGTAACCGTGATCGAGTTGAGGTCGAAGTTGACGCCGTCGTTGACCATGACGGCTGCAACGTCTCGGACCACCTGGGCGATGTGCTCTGGGGTCAGCGACGTGTTGACCGCTTCGGCATCGATATCCCTGGTGGGACGCCGTGCTCCGTAAACGCCCAGCAGCATGCCGCCTTTGAGGACGAAGTCCCCACCGTGCTCGGTCCGCATCAGGCGGTCGAGGAACGACTCCAACCCATGCCTCGTGACGTACTCCGACGTGGGCGCCTGGGTTCCGTTCCTCGCCGCGTGCGACCGCGCCAACCGCTGTAGCTGAAAAAAGACTTCCTCGCCCGAGCTCATCCCATCGCCTCCAATGTCTGGCGCAGCGGCGTCATCGCCCTCGGAAGCTGGTCGGCGAGCTCGAGCAGTTCTCTGGGCTTACCGCCACGTCGCAACCATTCCCCCAGGGCGTCGCGGCCGAGTTCGTATCCGAGGTCTCCGCGCAGGCGAAACGCATCGACGATGCAGCGCTGCGGGGAGTAGAGGCCGATACTCAGTGGCGTACCCGGGATCTCGATCTCGCTGCGCCCCAGGTCGAACGTTTCTGCATTGAACAGATGCCACGCGATCGCAGCGGGGGAGGCTGGTCGCCGACTGCCGCGCGGGATAGCAACATGGAGCACGCGTGGAACCTCGTCGGTGAGGTCGTAGTGGGCCAGCGCAGACGTGAGGCAGATCGTGGCCCGGGAGTGCCGGGCTGCCGCCTCCAACCAGTCCCAGTCTGCGGCTGGAGCGTCGGCAGGCAGGTAAAGCCCTCGAGCGATCCTGTCGTAGCGGCCTGCGTCTGCAGCCCGATAGAAGCTGCTCTTGGGCATGCCGCCGGGATCGCGAGCGCGACGCGGATACGCGGCGTTCATTACCACCTCGCCTCAAGGGACAATACGTATACAGGTAACAGTACCTGTATACGATCCGTCCCACCAGTGGCGAGAGGTTGGCGCTTCAGCCCCCGTTACACCCGCCGCTCCGTACAGCGGTGAGCTGCACGGGTGGGCGCGAAAGATCGTGCGGACCGTCAGGAGACGTCGCTCACGCTGGGTTCTAGTGCCACCTGATGTGTGCTCGCGCCGAAGAATTTTGATAGCGCATTGATGGCACATGATCAACGCCTCCAGCCGCAGTGGGCAGGGTCGGGTCGTAGATTGGGCACATGGCCGAACAGTCGACCCCGTTGCGGGCCCCCTTCATCGACGTTACGTGCGACGACGCGCTCGCCGCCGACGACGCCACC
>WLOZ01000347.1 GCA_009699025.1 Actinomycetota bacterium | reverse complement strand
GTGAGCACCTCATCGAGTGCCTGCTCGGCGGCATCGCGGGCGGCCTCGGCTTCTGCCCGGGACAGCGTGGCGCTGGTCGCCACCTCGATGGCGAGCGCCACGAGGTCGTCCTTGCCCTGAGAGCTCCAAGCGTTGAGGACAATGTCATCCCGCGCGACGTTAGGCCGGTCGAGGGGGCCCGGAATCGGCGCGTCACTGGGCGTGAACGTCGACTCCGAGCGGCGCAGGAAGGTCAGTTCAATCACGGCCGGGACTGGCACTCCCGCCACCAGGTGGATTCCGCAGCAGTTGTTGGCGTGCACGTGCGTGCAGGCATGGGTGGCGTCGATCAGCCCCAGCGCACGCGAGACCGCCTCGAAGTACTTCTCGTCGCCCAGACGATCGAGACCGTGGAACTCGCCCACAATCACTCGAAACCGGTCGAGAAACCCCTCACCCAGCGCGTCGAGGCACGCCCACTCGGCCCCCTCGACGTCAAACTGCAGCAGCAGGTTGCGACTTTCGGCCAACCCGTTCTCGCGGAGCATGCCCTCGAGCGAGCGTGTGCCCTCACCGTCGCCCGGAGCCCACGCCAGCGGTCGAAAAGTGAACCTGTCGTGCGCGACCGGCGACTCGGCCACCGTGTGGTCGTACTGGAATACCGGGACTCCCCGCTCGGCAAACCACAGGTCGAAGCTCACATCGCCTCCGACTCCGATCGACACCACTCCGTCGAGGCCGTCGAGATAGTCGGGCACCACGTAGCCGCCATCACCACTACCCCCAACCCGCACACTGTCTCGCTGGGGTGCCATGGGCCGCATCAACTGCACGAGTTGAAGAATCTGCATCTGAGTCGGCATGGGAATGGCACGTTAGCACGAGCCCGCGGATTCTCCACCGACGCGAATGTATCCCATTCGGCATTCCCCCGCCACTGACAACGACGGCGCTCGGCGGTGGTGTGGGCTAGGAACTGTCCGACGGCCAGATCATCGTCTCGGTGCCGGTGTCCTCAGCGGAGCAGGTTGTCGAAGCGATCCTCGCCCAGCGAGTGCTGGCTCGATGAGTGAACCGCCCGTTGGAGCAGTTCGCGTTGACCGCTCACCACCTCGGTGACGGCGACTTCGATGTTCGGACCACACCGACCGGCATCGAGTTTCGGACTCACACCCGGGTGGCTGGATCGATCGGAACGCTGCTACCCTCACCGACGCACTTGCTCACAAGCCGGTCACCGAGACCTGCGTTAGCGGCCCGTGTTGGACGGCAAGAACCCCGCGAGGTGTTGGTGCGATCAGCTAGTGGACCCCCATGGTGATGGCGACGATGATCACGGCAAGCGCCAGGGAGCCTGCGACGTCGGTGAGCCAGTGGGCACCGACGACGAGACGGTCCAGAGAGACCAGCATGACGGCGAGGACAACTGAGACTGTCGCGAGGATCTGACGTCTGCGGGTGAGGTAGCTCCAGGCCAGTGGTCAAAGTCAATCTTCCCGGCGCGCGATTCCAACAGAGATACACAAGACGGGCGCCCGTGTCTCCGAATACGCCGGGGCGGTTCATCCGCTTACGGGCTTGTCGAGGCAATGCAGTCGTCAGCTGGCGGTATCGCTCTGCCGTTGATCACGACCTCCCGGCTCCCCAGCGGATCGGTGATCGACACGCTAACGCGCTGACATTCGAGGTTCATCAGGTTCGAGTCAGCGACCTCAGTCTGTCTCGCTGCGATCTCAACTTGGCGGTCATTCTGTACCTTCACCTCGGCCTCCACGTTGAAACCACCCGTGGCCCAGAGCAAGACCGTCACCGTTCGCCCGTCCGAACTGACGTAGTAGCCGCGGGCTTCAGCAGACGATGTCGGACGGCCGCACGCCCCAGCGAGCAGAGCAGCAACCACGAGCGTGGTGACGAGGCCAATACGAGTGCGAAACATGGTCAGTCATCCCAGTCGCAGCTGTCCAGGAAAACCAAAGTACGCCTCTCGAGGGGAGGTGGCCTGGTCAGGACTTCCCGCACCGAGGAGGGCTGCCGACGTGGTGGCTACCAAAACTGCCACTAAGAGAACTCTCCGCACGTTCCACCCCCATCGTCTCGTTCCCTCGACCAGACGCCATTGCGGTCGCTAGGTCGGCACCCGCCGATCCCAGTGCGACACCAGACAGCACACCCGCGGTCAGCGCCAGAATGACCTTGACGCTCGCGTCGTTCCACCCGAGGCCCGCCAAGAACGCCCACGCGTGCGATGTTGCCGTGCCTCGAAATCCGTCGGACCTCCTTGCGGGGCGTCTACCGCCGAACGCTAGACCGCATCGCCCATCTCGCGCAGCAGAACCGAGGGTCACGTCCCACCGCGTGGTGTCACTCGAGCCGGTCGTGATCGGAGCCGCTAGGGGTGACAGCGCGATGCCGCGGTGCGTGGCCACGACCGTCAGAGCACCGTGCAGGTCAGATCCGTCCACGGTGTGATCGGCCGCGAACAGGAGCACGTCGGCGTAGTCGACGTGCCTCCCGTCGAGGGAGCGTTCGTCATGAACGTGGGCGACATGCTGAACCGATGGTCGAACGGCAGGCTGCTGTCAACCCCACACCGCGTCACCAACCGGTCGGGCCGCGAGCGCTACTCCGTGCCCTTCTTCTTTGACCCCCACGTCTCGACGGTCATCTCGCCGCCACCGAGCCTCGGCGAACCCCTGTTCGGGCCCCTCGTCTTTGGCAACCTCCTGCGCGGCGAACTCGAGGCCAGCTACTACGCGCACAAACCCGACGGACTACGAGCCGAACAGTGAGTGGCGGGCCACCAGCACCTCCTGTTCCCAAGCCACCCATCGATCGACTCGGGACAGCGACAGCGAGCACGGTGTGCCTATGCTGAACTATGAGTCGTTCCGCAAAGCCCACCAGCACAGACCAGACAGTTCCGCGCATCCTCGTCGTGGGCGGCGGCTATGTCGGGCTCTACACCGCGCTGCGACTGCGTAAGAAGTTGCGCCGCCACGAGGCGACCGTGACAGTGGTTGATCCGCGCTCGTACATGACCTACCAGCCGTTTTTGCCCGAGGCGAGCGCAGGCTCGATTCAGCCGCGCCACAGCGTTGTGCCTCTGCGCCAGACGCTGACCGACGCCGAGGTCGTCACGGGGTGGGTTACCGGAGTTGACCATGCCAACAAGGTGGCCACCGTGCAGCCGCTCCAGGGCGATCCCTATGAGCTCACCTACGACATGCTCGTGATGGCGGTCGGGGCAGTAGCTCGCACGCTGCCTATTCCTGGCCTCGCCGACTGGGCCTCCGGATTTAAGAACGTCGAGGAGGCCATCCAGCTGCGCAACCGCGTTCTCGAATGCCTCGACATCGCCGAGAGCGCGAAGGATGCGGAGATCCGCGAGCGCAACCTCACGTTCGTGTTCGTCGGCGGCGGCTATGCGGGCGTCGAGGCCATCGCCGAGACCGAGGACATCGCCCGTTACGCGACGCGCTACCTGCGCAACGTCATGGCCGACGATCTCCGCTTCGTGCTGGTTGAGGCGAGCGGACGCATCCTGCCCGAGGTGGGAGCCGAGATGGGCGAGTGGACCGTCGAGCAGCTGCGCGAGCGCGGCATCGACATCAGGCT
>WLOZ01000346.1 GCA_009699025.1 Actinomycetota bacterium | reverse complement strand
GTGAACCTCGGCCCGCGCCGCCTCGCCGGTGATCCAGCGCGAGGTACCGTCGGCCGCCGCGACACGCCCGTCGAGAGTGGCGGCCACCTTCCACGTGACAAAGGGGCGGGCATTCTCCTGGGCGAAGGTCCAGGCGGGGTTGAGCGCCTCGCACTCATCGGCCATGAGCGCGCCCGTCACGGAGACTCCCCAGCCGCCCAGGACCGCGGCGCCGCCGCCGGCTATCGGGTTCGGGTCGACCTGCCCGAACACCACGCGCGCTACCCCCGCCTCAGCGAGGGCGGCAGTGCACGGGCCGGTGCGACCGGCATGGGCGCAGGGCTCGAGGGTGACCACAGCGGTTCCCCCTCGGGCCGCGTCGCCTGCCACCGTGAGCGCTTCGATCTCGGCGTGTGGCTGACCAGCCGCACGATGGTGGCCCACTCCGACCACCTCGCCCTCGCGCGACACGATGACTGCTCCCACGCGCGGGTTGGGGTGCGGCCGACGGGCCGGACGTCGTGCCGCCTCGAGGGCGAGTTCCATGGCACGACGGTCGGTGACGAACGCTTCGGTCATGGCTGACACCACCAGCTCGTGTGGGTGACGGCTTCCGCGCTCTCGCGTAGCCGCCGGCAGGCCTCAGCGGGGTCGCTGGCGCGGTACACGGCCGAACCCGCGACGAACACGTCGGCGCCCGCTTCGGCACACTGCTCGATGGTGTCGGCGGCCACCCCGCCATCGACCTGAATCCAAAGCTCGAGGTCGCCCGCGCGGGCAATCTCGCGCGCGCGACGCACCTTGGGCATCATGTCGGCCATGAACGACTGACCGCCAAACCCGGGCTCGACAGTCATGACGAGCAGCATGTCGAGGTGGGGCAGCAGGTCGAGATAGTCGTCGATTGACGTGCCTGGCTTCAGCGCTGCGCCCGCGCGGGCACCACCGGCGCGGATGTCGCGCGCGACCTGGTGGGGGTTCGCCGCCGCCTCCACGTGGAAGGTGACGCTGCCGGCACCCGCCTCGGCATAGGGCGGGGCCCAGCGGTCGGGGTCATCGATCATGAGGTGGCAGTCAACCGGCGTGGAGACGCGCTTCAGTAGCGCCTCGACGATGGGGAGCCCGAGGGTCAGGTTAGGCACGAAGTGGTTGTCCATGACGTCAACGTGCAGCCAGTCGGCGGCGCCAGCGACTCGCTCGCACTCGGCGGCCAGCTCGGCGAAGTCGGCCGAGAGGATCGACGGCGAGATCTGCACTCCCATGCGCGCGAGCCTACTGCGAGTGGTGGGGTGGCCTCGGTGACGGCCTTCCGTTCGACGGTCGGACCTGGGACCGTGATGCTGGCGCGCACCGCCATGGGTGACGTCTGCGGTGCTGCCACTGAGACGAGTCCGTCACCGAGGGGGTCGCTGAGGTCGAGGCGCGCCAGTCTGCTCCGATTTCGTCGAGGGATCAACGGCGCGACTGGGGCTGACCCCAGAGGTAGCGTGCGCCCACAGTGGCTACGACAGTTCATGTCAGACCCGAGACGTAACGTCCCCCCATGGTTGCCTCGCACCCGTCCCATCCGGAGCCGCCCCATGCGGCATCGTATGACGTCGCCGAGCGGCTCGATAGCGACCTCGAGCGCGTGCTCGAGTCGCAATGGTGCGAATGGCTAGCCGATTCGGAGTCGACCCCACGACTCATCCCTGCCACCATTCAACGGATCGTCGAGATCGATCCAACGTCGCTCACCCCTGCCGGAAGGCTGGCTCTCCTACGCTGCACCGAGCGGGCTCTTGCGGTCGTAGCAGCAGCTCAGACCCGCACCATTGCAGCGGTGTCAGGTGATGCCCAGCGACGCTCCGAGCTCGGCGGCTTCACTACCGGTGAGCCGGTCGACGCACCCGAGCGTGAGCAGGTGGCGGTGGCACTTCGTCTCGCTCATTCGAGCGCGAGTCGGCGCGTCGACACGGCTCTGGCACTAGTTGGCCGTCATCCAGAACTCCTGACCGAGATGACCTGCGGCCGCATCAGCTACCTGCACGCAGTAGCGATCTCTGACGAGACGAGTGCCCTGAGCGAATCGCTCGCTCGAGCCGTCGCCTCAGCGGTGATTCCCTTGGCCCGCCGCGAGGCGATCGGACGCGTGCGGCGTCGTACCGCCATGCTGGCCGCTCGTGCCGATCATTCCTCACTCGCGAGGCGGCACGGCACGGCCGTTACCCAGCGCCGGATCACGCTACGCCCTGAGTGCGACGGCATGGCCAGCCTGATTCTGTACACCGACGCGATCAGCGCGCGTCGCGCGTTCGACGCTGTCGATGTCGCTGCTCTATCAACAGATCCTGCCGGAGTCTCCCTCGGTGCGGCACGCGTCGACGCAGCGATTTCACTGCTGCTAGGAAGCGGCTCCGGAGAACGCGCCAGGTCACGTGCAACCGCCCGCGCCGCCATCGCGGTGCATACCGACATCCCAACACTTCTGGGACTCGCCGACACGCCGGCGCATGTTCCCGGCGTCGGACCGGTTCCTGCCGAGCTTGCACGGGCTCTCGCCAGCGACGCCGATTGGGTGCGATTCACTCACGCTGAGTCTGGCGGACTGACCGACGTCGGCCGCCAGAGGTACCGGCCGACGTCGGCGGTGGCCGACTTCGTGCGCGCCCGCGACGCGAGGTGCCAGTTTCCCCACTGTGAGCAGCCAGCCGCCCACTGCGACCTCGACCACATCAAGCCGTTTGACCATCGTCAGCCCGAGTCCGGAGGGCCCACCACGCCGGACAACCTGCAGGCTCTGTGCCGCCGTCACCACCGAATGAAGTCGCAGGGCGGCTGGCAGGTGAGGCGCGAGTCAGACGGGAGCCTGATCTGGACCGGGCCCGCGGGCGAGACGAGCCTCACCGAGCCTGAGCTGCCTCCCTAATGGCCGACTTCGATCAGTGGTTCAGCGGTCCCGTCGAAGGAGGGCTGCATACATTCCATCCGTGCCGTGACGATGCGGCCAGAGCCTCGCGCCCGTGCTCGGCTCGTCGCCGTCGACGAGACACAGGGCCACTCGCGTGACGTTGGGGACCGACTTGAGCACGTCCTCCACCACGAGATCAGTCTCGGCGAGGTGAGGCGAGCACGTTGAGTACAGCACCACTCCCCCGGGCCGCACCGCGCGCAGGGCGGCAGTCAGCAGTTCGCGCTGCAGTGACGCGAGCGCGCTCACGTCGGACGGCTGTCGCCGCCAGCGAGCCTCAGGACGACGACGCAGAACTCCCAGACCGGTACACGGAGCATCGACGAGGACTCGGTCGAAGCCTCCGGCAGCGATGCCGTCAGACCGACCGTCGATCTCAAGAACGTCGACTGGAAGGTCTCGTGTCACCTTGCGCACCAGCTCGGCGCGGTGCGGGACCGGCTCCACGGCGGTGACGGACGCCCCCCGCTGACTAGCGATCGCTGCGAGTAGCGCCGCCTTGCCTCCGGGGCCGGCACACAGGTCAAGCCAGTGTTCGTCACGCCCCTCGAGCGGTGCCGACGCTAGCGCGATGGCAATCAGTTGGCTGCCCTCGTCTTGCACCCCGGCCCGGCTGCGACGCACGGCAGGGATGTCTGACGGGCTCCCGTGATCCAGCCGCACAGCG
>WLOZ01000345.1 GCA_009699025.1 Actinomycetota bacterium | reverse complement strand
TGCTCAACACGCTCGTCGACATCGCGTACTCATTCCTCGACCCGCGCGTCAACGTCGGGAGGCAGAACGGATGAGCATCCTCGAGGTCCAGAGCGCGTCACCCGAGCCGGTGGTACTCCAGCGGGCGCGCCGGCGGTGGGGCGGAAGCCTCGGAATGACGGGCTGGATCGCCGTGGCGGTGTTGGCGCTGCTCGCGCTCGTGGCGATAGTCGGCCCGATGCTGGTGCAGACCGACCCCGACTCGATCAGTCTGTTCGACTCGTTCGGGCCGCCGGCCCCTGGACACCCGCTGGGCTTCGACGGCCAGGGCAGAGACCTCTTCGCCCGGTTGGTGTTCGGAGCGCGCAGTTCGCTGATCGGGCCCGTGCTCGTGGTGATCATCTCGATGACCCTGGGAGGCATCATCGCGGTTAGCGCCGCCTGGATCGGGGGCACCTACGACTCGATCGTGGCGCGCGTGATTGACGCCCTCTTCGCGTTTCCTGGGCTGCTCCTCGCCATCGTCGCCGTGGCACTCTTCGAGCCCGGTTTGTTTGCCGCGTCAATCGCGCTGTCGATCGGCTACACGCCCTACGTGGCTCGCATCATCCGTAGCGCCGTACTGCGCGAGCGAAGCCTTCCTTACGTGTCAGCTCTCACTGTGCAGGGGCTGAGCGGCACCACCATCGCGCTGCGCCATCTGCTGCCCAACTGCAGCGGGATTCTGGTGGCGGCGGCGACTCTCTCGTACGGGTACGCGCTCATCGACCTTGCGGCGCTGTCATTCATCGGGCTCGGAGTACAGGCGCCCCAGAGCGACTGGGGCGTGATGGTGGCCAGCGGCATTCCTGGCATCCTCGCGGGTTTCCCTCAGGAGTCGCTCTACGCGGGCCTATGCATCGTGATCGCTGTCGGAGCAGTCAACCTGCTCGGTGATCGCATTACCGCGATCGCGGAGGCACGGCGGTGAGCGCGCTGCTTGAGATCGAGGGTCTCACGGTGAGCCTGCCCGTCGATCGGCTGCCACGGGTGGTGCTCAGCGACGTCACGGTGAGCATCGCCGAGGGCGAGGCGGTCGGGCTCGTGGGTGAATCGGGCTCGGGCAAGTCGATGACGGCCCGCGCCGTCGGCCGCATCCTCCCCCGGGGCGCAATCACCGGTGGGCGGGTCGACTTCGACGGGGTTGACGTGCTCGGGCTTGAGGGGGGTGACCTCAGGCGCTACCGCACCGAGGGTGTCGCGATGGTCTTCCAAGACCCCCGAGCCCACACCAACCCGGTGCGCCGGGTCGGTGACTTCCTCACCGAGTCGATGCGCACCAACCTGGGCATGACCTCGGCGGCATCGACCGCGCGGGCCATCGAATTGCTCGACTCGGTGGGCATCGACGACCCGCCGCGACGCATGCGGCAGTACCCGCACCAGCTCTCCGGCGGCATGCTGCAACGGGTGATGATTGCCTCCGCGCTGGCCGTGCGGCCTCGGCTGATCCTCGCCGATGAACCCACCACGGCCCTCGATGTCACGACCCAGGCCGAGGTCATGGCGATCTTGGACGACCTCCGGCGAGAGCACGGGGTGGCCCTTCTGCTGATTACACACGACCTCGAACTCGCTAGTGCCGTGTGCGACCGCACCGCGGTGATGTACGCGGGGGCCGTGCTGCAGGAGCAACCCTCGGCCACCCTCCACGATGATCCGCTGCACCCCTACACGGCGGCACTCGTGCAGGCCCGTCCCGAGATCAGCTCGACGTCGGAGCGACTGCTCGCCATTCCGGGTCGGCCGCTGTCGGCGTTCGAGGCCCCACAGGGCTGCGCGTTCGCCCCCCGCTGCTCCCACGCCGATGATGCCTGCGCCTCGGGCTCACTGGCTCTGCTCGACGTACCCGGTGGGCGCAGCCGGTGTCGCCGGATCGACGAGGTGCGCGGCACCCTGCTCGCGCCGATCGATGGTGGCGGCCATGTCTGAGGCCTCACCGACGCCTGTCAACGACGTGGTCGTGGTGACGGGACTGCGCAAGGTGTACCCCGTGACCGACGAGGGCCGACGCCGCGAGTTCGTGGCGGTCGACGACGTGTCGTTCTCGGTGCCGGCCGGAGGCTCGCTGGCCATCGTGGGCGAGTCGGGATCGGGCAAGACCACCGTGGCCAAGATGCTGGTGGGCCTCGAGCGGCCCTCGGCAGGATCGATCGAGATCGCCGGCCGCGATCGGTCAGTCCCAGCACGCCGTACTCGCGAGCGCAGGCGGCGCGGGCGGGTGGTTCAGATCGTGTTCCAAGACCCCTACACCTCGCTCGACCGTCGTCAGTCCGCCCGGTCAGCGCTCACCGAGGTGCTGCGGCTGCACTTTCCTGGTCTCGCTCGTAGCGAGGCCGAGGCCAGAGTTGCTGAGCTCGCTGGTTTGGTGGGGCTCGACGCCCGCCAGACCGACGCCCTCCCCTCAGCGCTGTCGGGCGGTCAGCGCCAGCGCGTCGCGATCGCACGCGCTCTCGCGGCGCAGCCCCAGGTGCTGATCCTCGATGAATCGGTGGCGGCCCTCGACGTGTCGATTCAAGCGCAGGTTCTCAACCTGCTGGCCGACATTCGTGCGGCCACGGGGGTCACCTACGTGCTGATCAGTCACGATCTCGCCGTGGTTCGTCAGGTCACTGACGACGCGATTGTGATGCGCCGGGGTCGGGTCGTGGAGGCCGGACCGACGGCACGGGTACTCGATGACCCTCAGGACGCCTACACGCGACTGCTGCGCGACAGCGTGCCGCGCCCGGGATGGAACCCCCATGATGTTCGCCGGGACGACGCCCGGTAACGAATCGGCGGCAATAGCGACTCAGGGGTTGAACTCATTCCATTTGGCTGAGCGAGCGGATAGCCTCGATCGGTATGCCGGTGAGAACTCGGCGACCACTCGACAATCCAAGGAGAATCCGTGAGAACGACCCGCATGCTTCTGGTCGTAGCGCCCCTCGTGGGGGCGAGCCTTGTGCTCGCCGCCTGCTCTGGCGGAGGCTCGTCCACGCCCTCCGAGTCCGCCTCCGGGGGTGCAGACGGTGGCATCACCCTCGTTGTCGACACGCCTAAGCCGACCTCGGAGATCGACACCGTGATCTGGAACCTGTGGGAGGGCGAGCCGTACACGACCGACCCTTACACGTCTGCTGACTACAAGGAAAACACGGTCAACTCGAACATGTGCGAAACGCTCATGATCTACACACCCGATTACACCTTCAAGCCCAACCTCGCCAAGGCCTTCAGCAACCCTGACCCACTGACCTGGGTGTACGACCTGCGCGACGACGTCACTTTCTGGGACGGCTCGCCGATGACCACCGACGACGTCGTGTACAGCATGAGCCGCAACCTCACCGACCCTGCGAGCTTCTACCACTACCTCTACTCGAACGTGAAGAGCATCACGGCCACGGGCGCCAACCAGGTCACCGTGAAGCTCACCGCTCCTGACTACCTGTTTAACCGCGAGCTCGCTGACTATGCGGGCGTTGTCGTGCAGAAGAAGTTCGCCGAAGCTCACCCGACGGACTTCGGAACTCCTGACGTCGGCGTGATGTGCTCGGGACCCTTCCAGTTCAAGTCGTGGACCAAGGGCGACAACAT
>WLOZ01000344.1 GCA_009699025.1 Actinomycetota bacterium | reverse complement strand
GGTACGCGGTGCTCATGACACACCACCCGATCGCGACATGATGTCGGCGCGGGGGTCTTGCGCGCCCATTGCCGCGCGATAGGCCTCGAGGGCCTCGCGTGCCTCAGGCGTGAGCACCTGCGGCACGGTGATCTGCACAGTAACAAGAAGGTCGCCACGCGTGGCGTCCTTGCGCGTGACCCCCCTACCCTTCACGCGGAAGGTGCGGCCGTTCTGGGTTCCGGGCGGCATCTTCAGCGTGACCGGGGTAGCCCCCAGAATGGGCACCTTTACCTCGGCGCCGAGCGCGGCCTCCTCGAACGTGATGGGCAGCGTCAGCGTGAGGTTGTCGCCCGAGCGCCCGAAGAGCGCGTGAGGCGTGACGTGCACGGTGATGTAGAGGTCGCCCGTGGGGCCACCGTTCTCACCCGGCGAGCCCTTGCCCTTGAGACGAATACGGCTGGCGTCTTTGACCCCGGCCGGAATGCGCGCCTGCACGGTGCGGCTCGACCGCGCCCGACCGCTGCCCAGGCACTCTCCGCACGGATCGTCGACCACCATGCCCCGGCCGCGACAGCCTCGGCACGGCTCGGCAAAGGCGAAGCCTCCAGCATTGCGCGACTCAGATCCGGTGCCTTGGCACGTGGGGCACATGCGCGGCACCGTTCCGGCCCGAGCACCCGTGCCACGGCAAGCGTCGCATGGACCCTCGCCCGACAGCCGCAGTGGCAACGTGACGCCGTCGAGCGCCTCGTCGAACGACAGCGTGACCTCGCTCTCGGCATCGGCGCCCCGACGCGGCTGGCGCTGCTGGCGCCCGCCGCGGTTGAACAGTCCGCCGAAGACATCGCCCATGCCGCCGGCGCCACCCCCCTGCCCCGAGTTCATGCGGCCGAGCAGGTCGTCAATGTTGAACGAGGAATCGCCCCCGCGCGCGCCTCCGCCGCCACCGGCACTGCCGGGGAAGCGGAAGCCGCCCGAGCCGAACAGCGACCTGGCCTCGTCGTATTCGCGCCGCTTGGTGTCGCTCGAGAGAACCTCGTAAGCCTCGCCGACCTCCTTGAACTTCGCCTCGGCCGAGGCGTTGTCGGCGTTGGCGTCGGGGTGAAACTTCTTGGCAAGGGTGCGGTACGACTTCTTGATCTCGTCGGCGGTGGCATCCTTCGAGACTCCGAGGACCTTGTAGTAGTCCTTCTCGATCCAGTCCTTGGTGCTCATCGACTGCCCCTCCTTCCGAAAATCGTCGTGATCATGCAGTGGCGGGCCGGTCGGCCACAGCGACTCGCGCCGGGCGCACGATGCGCTCACCGAACCGGTAGCCGGGCTGGTACACCGCGGTGACCACGGTGACCGTGGGCCCATCGCCAGCCTCGTCGGCGCTGTGGGTGAGTGCCTCGTGCTGGGTGGGGTCGAACTCCTCGCCCTCGGCTCCGTAGGTCTCGAGCCCGAGCTTGGCGATGGTGGCCTCGAGAGTCTCGCCCACACTGCGGAAGGCGCCCTCGAGTTCGCCATGCTCGCGGGCACGGCCGATGTCGTCGAGAATCGGAAGCAGGGCAGCCAGTGCCTTCGCGGTGGCCATCTCACCCACCAGCTCGCGGTCGCGGTCGACCCGCTTGCGGTAGTTGGCGTATTCGGCGTGAACGCGCTGCAGGTCGGCGGTGAGCTCGGCCACCGCGGCCTCCACCGCGATGACGTCGGCCTCGACCGTGTCTGCCTCGGCGCTCTCCTCGACGAATGGGTCGAGCGGCCCCTCGCCGGCAGGCGCGGCCCCCTGGGGGGCTCGCACCTGGCCGGTCGTGGGGTCGATGCGCCGCTTGTCGTTCACCGTGAAGCCCGCGGGCTCGGCCGGGTCGACGTGCGGCGTGCTCACTTGTCCTCGCCCTCCTCGACGATCTCGGCGTCGACGACGTCGTTGTCGTCGTCGGCCGACTCGCTCGACGAGCCCGCGCCCGAGTCGGACCCTCCGGCCTCGGGGGCAGCGTTGGCGTACATCGCGGCACCGAGCGCTTGGCTGGCCTGCGCCACCTTCTCCATCGAGGTCTTGATGGCCTCGACGTCGGTGCCCTCGAGAGCCTTCTTCAACTCCGCGAGCGGCTCGGTGACGTTGGCCTTGCCGTCGGCAGGGATCTGCTCCTCGTTCTCGGCCAGGAATTTGTCGGTCTGGTAGACCAGCCCCTCGGCGCCATTGCGAATGTCGGCCTCCTCCTTGCGGCGGCGGTCCTCCTCGGCGTGACCCTCGGCGTCCTTCATCATGCGGTCGATCTCGTCCTTGCTCAGCCCGGAGCCGCCGGTGATGGTCATCGACTGCTCCTTCTTGGTGGCGAGGTCCTTGGCGCTCACGTGCACGAGGCCGTTGGCGTCGATGTCGAAGGTGACCTCGACCTGCGGCACGCCGCGAGGTGCGGGCGGCAGGCCCGTGAGCTCGAAGGTGCCGAGCTTCTTGTTGAAGGCCGCCATCTCGCGCTCACCCTGGTACACCTGAATGAGCACCGACGGCTGGTTGTCGTCGGCCGTGGTGAAGATCTCCGACCGCTTGGTGGGAATCGTGGTGTTGCGCTCGATGAGGCGCGTCATGACGCCGCCCTTGGTCTCGATGCCCAGACTCAGCGGTGTGACGTCGAGGAGCAGAACGTCCTTGACCTCTCCCTTGAGCACGCCGGCCTGCAGGGCTGCGCCCACCGCCACGACCTCGTCGGGGTTGACGCCCTTGTTGGGCTCGCGGCCGCCGGACAGGCTCTTGACCAACTCAGACACCTGCGGCATGCGGGTGGATCCACCCACGAGCACGACGTGGTCGATGTCCTTCACGTTGACGCCGGCATCTTTGATGACCTGCTCGAACGGGGTCTTGCAGCGGGCGAGAAGGTCGGCGGTCATCTGGTCGAACTGCGCCCGCGTGACGGTCTCGTCGAGGTGCAGCGGACCCTCGGCCGACGCCGTGACGTAGGGGAGGTTGATGGTGGCCGACATCGAACTCGACAGCTCGATCTTGGCCTTCTCCGAAGCCTCCTGAAGACGTTGAAGCGCCATCTTGTCCTTGCTGAGGTCGATGCCGTGCGCGTTCTTGAACTGGCTCACGAGGTGGTCGATGATGCGCTGATCCCAGTCGTCGCCACCGAGGTGATTGTCGCCGCTGGTGGCCTTGACCTCAACCACGCCGTCGCCGATCTCGAGCAGCGAAACATCGAACGTGCCGCCACCGAGGTCAAACACGAGGATGGTCTGCTCGGTGTCGCCCTTGTCGAGGCCGTACGCAAGAGCTGCGGCGGTGGGCTCGTTGATAATGCGCAGCACGTTGAGGCCCGCGATTTCGCCGGCCTCCTTGGTGGCCTGGCGCTGGGCGTCGTTGAAGTAGGCGGGCACGGTGATCACAGCGTCGGTGATGGTTTCGCCGAGGTAGGCCTCAGCGTCGCGCTTGAGCTTGCCGAGCGTGCGGGCGCTGATCTCCTGCGGCGTGTACTTCTTGCCGTCGATGTCGTCGGTGGTCCAGTCGGTGCCGATGTGGCGCTTGACGGACCTAATCGTGCGGTCGGGGTTGGTGACGCCCTGACGCTTGGCCACCTCGCCGACGAGCACCTCGCCGTTCTTGGCGAAGGCCACGACGCTGGGGGTGGTGCGGGCGCCTTC
>WLOZ01000343.1 GCA_009699025.1 Actinomycetota bacterium | reverse complement strand
GCCACCGAGGCCGACGGCTCGAGGTGGGCCCGTGAGACCGACGTGTTGACCAGCATGCCGATGCGGTCACGGGGAACCCCAGACTCAGCGAGGGCCTTCTCGCCGGCGAGCGCAGCAGCATCCTGGAAGGATGTCTCGACCGGCCACCAGCGTCGCTCCTTCACGCCGGCGACGTTCTCCAACATGCCCGGCCGCATGCCGAGTCGCTCATAGATCGGGGCTAGCTGCTGGTCGATCTCGTCGGACGTCACCACGATCGGGGCGTCGACCGCCGACACCGATAGCACCGCAGCGTTGGTGAACCGATACAGGGAATTGCCGCGCATGGAGTTCCGATCGACGGACGGGGCCTCAAGGCCAGGGCCTTCAGTGTCTCATGGCCTCACTGATGGGGTCGCCCAGCGCCCCAAGGGTCTCACCTCACTGGTTGACGACCTCAATGGTGGCAAGAGTGGGGTCGGAACAGTAGGCCACCCGACCGAGGGTTCCGGCCACCCCGATCGCGTCGACGAGAGCCTCGGTGACGCGCTCGCCCGGCCCCAGCAGCGGCACCCCCGGCGGATAGGGGCAGAACTGCTCGGCGCTGACCTGGCCCACCGCCTCGCGCAGCGAGATACGCCTGCGGGGCGCGAACATGGCCTCGCGGGGCGACATCACCACCTCGGGTCGCACCTGCCAGGTGGCCACCGGAGCAGGCGTTCGCGGACGCCCTCTCATCGACTCAATCAGCGCGGCCACCATTCTCGCCACGTCGACAATCCACTCGGAGGAGTCGACTGGCGACATCGTCATCACGATTGTGTCGCTGTCGGCGGCCTCGACCCCGATGCGACGCTGCCACAGGGCATCGCTCAGCATCGTGCCGGTGACACCGGTCTCGGGTAGCCACAGGGTGAGCTTGTTCGGGTCAACCGGGCAGCCCACGCTGCTCTCGTCGATGACGACCACACCAGCCACCCTGCGCACGATGTCGCGCGCCTCAGCGGTGGCCGCAGCAACCCGGGCGAGCGCGGCCACCCCATCGGTGAGCATCACGTGGCGCGTGGCGTCGATGCTGGCGAGCAGCGTGGCCGAGGGCGACGTGGTGGCCGTGAGGTCGACCGACCGGTCGAGCCGGTGCGGGTCGATCAGGCCTCCGCGGCACGACACGATGGCGGTCGCCGAGTAGCCCATGAGCGCCTTGTGGATACTGGTCACCGCGATGTCGGCTCCGAGCGCCAGCGCCCCACTCCCGGGCAGGTAGTCGAGATGGGCCCCCCACGCCTGGTCGACCATCAGCGGCACACCGAGGGCGTGCGCGGCCTCAGCCAGGGCCGCGATGTCGCTCAGGGTGCCCACATACGACGGTGACGTCACCCACACAGCGGTGACGTCGGAACTAAGGGCGGCGACCGACGAGGGGCGCACTCCCACCGGGACCCCGTAGTCGGCGTGCACCTCGGGGAAGATCCACTCGGGCATCGCCCCCGAGAGCACCAGCCCGGCGAGCGCGCTGCGGTGCGAGGTTCGGTCAACGGCAACGAGCCGGTCAGGCTGGCTGATGGTCAGCAGCGACGAGATGTTCGCCTGGGTCGAACCGCCCACAAGAAAGCGGGTGTGGTCGGCGCCGATGGCCGCGGCGTAGAGGGACTCGGCGCTTTCGAGGACCTTGGTTGTCATCGCGAGATCGTCGGCACCGCCCTGCAGCGACACGTCGTCGCGCACGAGGTCGTGCAGCAGGTCGTAGCCGATGACCTCAGAATTCTGCGCGTACTGCATCTTGTGACCCGGCACCAGCAGCGGATGCCTGCCCTGCGAACGAGCGAGGCGCACGGCGTCGACGAGTGGCGCGTCGGACTGTTTCACGTGAGGTCTCCTCGGGTCAGTCGCTGGTACACGGCTTCGCCGCCCACCTCGCGCAGTCGTTCAGGGTCGCCGCACACCACGAGCCGGTCGCGCGCGCGCGACAGGCCGACGTAGAGCTTTTCGCGACCGCGCCCGTCGGCACCGAATCCGTTGACGGCGAGCACCACGGCTGGCCGTTCGAGGCCCTTGAAGCCCAGAACATGACCGTAGAAGACCTGATCAGCGTCCCAGAAGGTTGACCAGTAATCACGCTGCCCCCGCGCCTGCCTCTCACGCTGCTCGGGATGTCGGCTTCCGGTCGTCAGCAGTGCCACGTGCTCGGGAAGCCACCCCTCCGCGAGCAGTTCGTCAACCGCGTCGTCGGCGCGACTGATGGCGTCTGCCTCCGAGCAGGGGATGAAGAGCACGGGGTCGCCGTCGCCTCCGCGGTAGCGCATCTGCGTCACGGCGAGGGAGCCGAAGGTTTGGGCGATCGGCTTGGTGTTGCGCACGTTCTCGTCGAGAACGATTGGCACGAGGGGAATGGGGGGTCTGCCCCCGCGCGCGAACACGCGCTGCCCCTCGTCGACGAACGCGTACAGCGAACCCTCCTCGTCGTCGGCCAGAGCGCTGAGAACGGCGGGCCACCACGCCTCGGCGAAGTCCTGGGCCTCGTCGATGATCACCGCATCGAAGCGCTCGCTCAGTTCGCGGCGCTCGGCAAGTTGCACCATGGCATTGGGGAGGGTGACCTCCCAGTACTCGGAGTCGTCGTCGCTTCCGGGCGGGGCACCCCACTCAACGCCGAGTTGGTGAAAGGTGCCCACGTACGCAGGCCGCTCACGCGGCTTGAGCGTGGCCACCCAGCGGGTCAGAAACTCGGCGAGTCCACGCGAGTAGCACATCAGCGCAACCCGGCGCCCATCAGCGGCCAGTCTGCGGGCCTGCTCGACCGCGAGCCACGTCTTGCCCGAGCCAGCACCACCGCGAATCTCCACTCGGTTGAGCAGCCGCAGCGCCGGAAGGATGATCGCCTGCCGCTCGGTGAGGAGATTGGCCTCGGCCTCGCGGTGCTCCATCAGCGCCAGCACGTCGCGCTGCGGCCGCATGCGCCCTGTGAGGATGTCGACGACATCGAGCAGGTCGTGCGCTAGCGCAGGCGGGTTCTCGTTCTCCTGCTGCTCGAGCAGCAACCCCAGCAGCTCGGCGGGGTCGGCCGCCACATCGGCGCGGTCGAGCACCATCCACCGGGGGCAGTCGGGCAGCGCGAAGTCGGGGGACACGTTGGTGAAGGGAAAGGCCACAGCGTGTCCGAAGCGAATGCGTCGCCGCTGCCACCGGGGGTCGGCGTCGAGGTAGTCGCGCAGCAGGTACTTGACCCGCGTCGCCTGCCCCACCGGGTCGACGCGCTTGCTGGTCGCTCCATGCTGCATCCAGTGCTGACCGTTGTGGGCGAGGCTGCCCCCCTTGACCTCCACCACCACAATTCCACCGCCGGCGAGTCCGACAATGAGATCAGCCTCACGGTCACCAGCCGGGTCGGTGAACCGCACGTTGGCCATCAAGACGTCGTCCGGACCTAGCGTTCGCTCGAGCGCGGCCCACACCGCCCGCTCGCCGGCGTTGGTGAACTGCGGGTCGGGCGGGATGCAATGCGGCACAACGGACCCCCGACTCCATGCTGACGCCTAGTGGCGCCAGCATGTCACGTCTGCCGGGGCGGTGGTTCAGTCGGCGAGGGACGGCCACCTGTGGCTCACACCACGTAGAGGCTGCCGCCCG
>WLOZ01000342.1 GCA_009699025.1 Actinomycetota bacterium | reverse complement strand
GCTGTTCGTCACCGCCGAGTTCATGAACAACGAGACCGGCGAGATCAAGAGCCAGACGGTCTTCATGGGTGATTTCCCCATCATGACCAATAAGGGCACCTTCATCATCAACGGCACCGAGCGCGTGGTCGTCTCGCAGCTGGTGCGCTCGCCCGGCGTCTACTTCGACCGCAGCCTCGACAAGGTCACCGACAAGGACGTCTTCGTCGGCAAGATCATCCCGAGCCGTGGCGCGTGGCTCGAGTTCGAGGTCGACAAGAAGGACATGGTCGCCGTCCGCGTCGACCGCAAGCGCAAGCAGCCGGTCACGGTGCTGCTCAAGGCGCTCGGCATGACCAACGAGGAGATTCTCGCCCGCTTCGGCCAGTACGAGTCCATGGTGGCGACCCTCGAGAAAGACCCCACCACCGGCCAGGACGACGCGCTGCTCGACATCTACCGCAAGTTGCGTCCGGGCGAGCCGCCCACGGTTGAGGCCGCGCGCACGCTGCTCGACAACTTCTACTTCAACAAGAAGCGCTACGACCTCGCCAAGGTCGGCCGCTACAAGGTGAACAAGAAGCTCGGCACCGACCGTCCGCTCACCGACAACACGCTGACGCTCGACGACATCGTCGCCACCATCGAGTACCTCGTGCGCATGCACGCCGAGATGCCCGAGATCGACACTCCCCGCGGTGTGCTTCCGGTGCAGACCGACGACATCGACCACTTCGGTAACCGTCGTCTGCGCTCGGTGGGTGAGCTGATCCAGAACCAGATCCGCACCGGCCTGTCGCGCATGGAGCGGGTCGTGCGCGAGCGCATGACCACCCAGGACGTTGAGGCAATTACCCCGCAGACCCTCATCAACATCCGTCCCGTCGTGGCGGCGATGAAGGAGTTCTTCGGAACCAGCCAACTGTCGCAGTTCATGGACCAGACCAATCCGCTAGCCGGTCTCACCCACAAGCGCCGCTTGTCGGCGCTTGGCCCCGGTGGACTCTCGCGCGAGCGGGCTGGCTTCGAGGTGCGCGACGTGCACCCCTCGCACTACGGCCGCATGTGTCCCATCGAGACTCCTGAGGGCCCGAACATCGGCCTGATCGGCTCACTGTCCACGTTCGCGCGCATTAACGCGTTCGGCTTCGTCGAGACTCCGTACCGCAAGGTCCTCGGCGACCGTGTGTCCGACCAGATCGACTACCTCACCGCCGACGAGGAAGACCTGCACGTCATCGCGCAGGCCAACGCCCCGCTCGACAACGAGGACCGCTTCGTCGAAGATCGCGTGCTCGTGCGCACCAAGGGCGGCGAGGTCGACTACGTGCACGGAAACGACGTCGACTACATGGACGTGTCTCCGCGCCAGATGGTGTCGGTCGCCACGGCGATGATCCCGTTCCTCGAGCACGATGACGCCAACCGCGCGCTCATGGGCTCGAACATGCAGCGTCAGTCCGTGCCGCTGCTCCGCTCAGAGGCCCCGCTCGTCGGCACCGGCATGGAGTTCAACGCCGCGGTCGATGCCGGAGACGTCATCACCGCTGAGCAGGCCGGTGTCGTCACCGAGGTCTCTGCCGACTCGATCACGATCATGAACGACGACAGCACCTACCGCACCTACCAGGTGCAGAAGTTCCGTCGTAGCAACCAGGGCACGTCGTTCAACCAGCGTCCGCTGGTCACCGAGGGCCAGCGGATTGAGGCCCGTCAGGTCATCGCCGATGGCCCCTGCACCGACAACGGGGAAATGGCGCTCGGCCGCAACCTGCTCGTGGCCTTCATGCCGTGGGAGGGCCACAACTACGAGGACGCCATCATCCTCAACCAGCGCCTCGTGCAGGATGACGTTCTCTCGTCGATCCACATCGAGGAGCACGAGGTCGACGCACGCGACACCAAGCTGGGTCCGGAGGAGATCACCCGCGACATCCCCAATGTGGGAGATGAGGTGCTCGCCGACCTCGACGAGCGCGGCATCATCCGCATCGGTGCCGAGGTCGTTCCTGGCGACGTGCTGGTGGGCAAGGTCACCCCCAAGGGCGAAACCGAGCTCACCCCCGAGGAGCGCCTGCTGCGCGCCATCTTCGGCGAGAAGTCGCGCGAGGTGCGCGACACCTCGCTCAAGGTGCCTCACGGCGAGAGCGGCGTGGTCATCGGCGTCCGTGTCTTCGACCGCGACACCGACGATGAGCTCCCCCCCGGCGTCAACCGCCTCGTGCGCGTGTACGTCGCTCAGAAGCGCAAGATCACCGAGGGCGACAAGCTCGCCGGCCGTCACGGCAACAAGGGCGTCATCTCGAAGATCCTCCCCGTCGAGGACATGCCCTTCCTCGAGGATGGCACGCCGGTCGACATCGTTCTCAACCCCCTGGGCGTGCCTAGCCGCATGAACATCGGCCAGGTGCTCGAAACCCACCTGGGCTGGGTGGCCAAGTCGGGCTGGAAGGTTGAGGGTAACCCTGAGTGGGCCGCCCGACTCAACCCCGAGGCCCGCGAGGTCGCTCCGGGCACCAACCTTGCAACCCCCGTTTTCGATGGGGCGCGCGAGGAGGAGATCACCGGACTGCTCGGGTCAACCCTTCCGACATCGACGGGCGAACCCAACCCGGTGCAGTCCACCGGCAAGGCGAACCTGTTCGACGGTCGCTCCGGAGAGCCTTTCCCGGCGCCCGTCGCGGTGGGCTACATCTACATTCTCAAGCTCCTCCACCTGGTCGACGACAAGATTCACGCTCGCTCGACCGGGCCGTACTCGATGATCACGCAGCAGCCCCTGGGCGGCAAGGCCCAGTTCGGCGGCCAGCGGTTTGGCGAGATGGAGGTGTGGGCCCTCGAGGCCTACGGGGCCGCCTATGCGCTTCAGGAGCTGCTCACCATCAAGTCCGACGACGTGCTCGGCCGAGTCAAGGTGTACGAGGCCATCGTTAAGGGCGAGAACATCCCCGAGCCGGGCATCCCTGAGTCCTTCAAGGTGCTCATCAAGGAGATGCAGTCGCTGTGCCTGAATGTTGAGGTGCTGTCGAGCGAAGGACTTGCGATCGAGATGAAGGACTCCGACGACGAGGTCTTCCGCGCCGCGGAAGAACTGGGAATCGACCTGTCACGGCGTGAGCCGAGCAGCGTCGACGAGGTCTGAGCCGGGCACGCCGCCGACTCAGACAGACGTGAATCCACCAACCGAATCGACCAGAAGGAACCCAGGTGCTCGACGTCAACTTCTTCGATGAGCTGCGTATCGGCCTCGCCACTGCGGACAACATCCGCCAGTGGTCTTACGGCGAGGTCAAGAAGCCCGAAACCATCAACTACCGCACCCTGAAGCCCGAGAAGGACGGCCTCTTCTGCGAGAAGATCTTCGGTCCCACTCGCGACTGGGAGTGCTACTGCGGCAAGTACAAGCGCGTCCGCTTCAAGGGCATCATTTGCGAGCGGTGCGGCGTTGAAGTAACCCGCGCGAAGGTGCGTCGCGAGCGCATGGGCCACGTTGAGCTCGCGGCCCCGGTGACGCACATCTGGTACTTCAAGGGTGTGCCCAGTCGTTTGGGCTACCTGCTCGACCTCGCGCCGAAGGACCTCGAGAAGGTCATCTACTTCGCCGCGTACATGATCACCGGAGTTGAGACCGAGGCCCG
>WLOZ01000341.1 GCA_009699025.1 Actinomycetota bacterium | reverse complement strand
TGGATGCTCCGCATGCTGCCCGCCGGAGGAGTTGTCCCCGAGAGACTGGAGTGGACCGACGGAGACCGGCTCACACTCGCAGACGCGTTCTTCGGCTCGCCCTTCGCAGCCGGTCTCGACGGTCGGGACAACCGTGACCTGCTCGACAGTGTCCTATGGTTCGGGATCGACTACGGGCCGGGGGATCCGTTGCGCTGGAGCCCGGTCAACGTGGAGATACTGCTCAGCGACTGGTTTCCCCGCAAGATCCTGGCCGAACCCGACTTCCTCTCCCAGCTCCCCGGACTGCTCAGGGCATTCATCAGGTTCAGTCACAGTGAGCGAGGCATCCGGCCGTCACTGACGGCTCAAACCCTCGCGGCGGTCGACTTGTGGGAGCCGGCTTTCCAGCGGACCATCCGTTCGTCGCGGTTGCAGGGACGCGCGGCGCTGATCGCCGGGATGCTCGAACCGGCGGATGACGATGACCTCGACTACGAGGAGGTCATGCTGGAAGGCCTCGATGAGGCCGTGGGTGGTCGCGCGCAACTGCTGGCGCTGACCGATGCACCGCTGCCGAACGAGGCGTTTGAATGGACTGGTGTTGCCGAGGACATCCGACCAGTGATCGGCGAGATCCTCGAGGCGTGCGACCGGGTTGCCGAAGAGATCCTCGACGTCGAGCACCGCACGGCCATGCGACGCTTCCTCAGCCGCGCCGCCGTCGGTGACCCGGCCATCTTTCGGCGCAAGGCATCGCCCCAACGGGGAGCTGCAGCCGTCACCTGGGTGATCGCTCGCGCGAACGACACCGTCGGCGGCTACTGGTCGGGACTCACCGTGCAAGACCTACTCGCGCCGCTCGGGGTCTCGGGGAGTGTGTCGCAGCGTGCCGAGCCACTGCTGCGCGCCAACGGCGTCAATCCGCATCGGCTCTACGGTTCGATGAAGTTGGGAGCGGCCGACCTGCTGACGTCGCGAAAACGAGCGTCGATCATCCAGCAGCGGGATCGATATCTCGGTGATTACGGTGAGGGGACGATCTAGCCTCGCTGGGCAACGAACGTGGTTGAGGCGTCGCGACCGCGACGCGCCCGAGCTGGTCAGGCGGTTCTAGCGAGTGAGTGGGTCCACCGGTCTGCTGGACTTGATACTCCAGCGCATGTTGTGCGATAGCTGAGACGGCACCCCGCATCGGTCGGTCGTTCAGCCTCACTGAGGGCGCGTGCGGTCTGGTTACCGGCGTGCGCCGCGACTGGATCTGCCACGTAGGCCAGCTGATCTGCTGGGAGTCGTTGGCGCGTGACAACACGAAGAGTGGCGCGTTGCTGGTGGTGCCGTCGAACTCGTCCGGCGGCCTCAGCGCCGGCGAACACACCGTGCCGTCGCGGCAGGCAGTAGCCCGCGCCCAGTGGTGCGGCCTGCTCGGCCAAGCTCAACGCCCGTAGTGGTAGCGGCAGGCCGCGATGCGGACTTCACCGTCGACCACCTTGTAGACCAGTCGATGCTCGTCCGTGATGCGTCGTGACCAGTAGCCCGCGAAGTCGTGCTTCAGCGGTTCTGGCTTGCCGATTCCCTCATTGCCGTTGCGCACGATGTCGCCGATGAGGGTGTTGATTCGCTTGAGCACCTGCCGGTCCTGGGCCTGCCACCAGAGGTAGTCATCCCAGGCGTTGGCGTCCCAGACCAGACGCCTCACTCGACGTCGATGAGCTGGTGCTCAGCTCCTTCGCCAGCCTCGAGGCGCTCCATGGCGTCGAGGAGCCTGCGTGCGTTGGCGGGAGATCGCATGAGATACGCCGTCTCGCGAAGGGACTCGAAGTCGGCGAGCGACATGATGATCACCGGCTCGTGGCCGGCACGGGTGATGACCACTTCCTCGCGGTCATTCACCACTGAGTCGAGCACCTCGGCGTACCTGGCCCGGGACTCGGTGTAGCTCATGGTCTTCATGTCGCCTCCTGTACGTAAAACTGTACAGGGCTTCACGGCGGGCAGCAAGCTCACAGGCGGATCGGGCTCACTCGTCGTCGCAGTCATCTTCCAGGTAGCGGTCGCCGCTGCGGAGGTAGCGGCCGAGCTCTGTGCCGATGGCCTCCGCGGCTGCATCCCGCACGCTCTCCGAGGGATCGTTGTCGCGGTGCCAGGCCACCTGGTCGTCGGTGATGGCAGGGGAGAACATCACGCTGCATCGCACGCTCTCGTCGGAGTCGGAGAGCGCCAGCATGGCGATGAAGTTGTCGGAGCAGGGTTTGAAGGCGACGGTTCGGCGCTGGTCGAAATCGAGAGGCACGAGGAGCTGCTCGAGTGGTGTGGTGGGCGTTCAACCCCGAGGCGATCAGTGTTGCCCAGGCAGACGCCGCCGTGGCCGTTTTGCTCAGCGTCGCGCGAGACGTCGGTCGACCCCGATCCGATTCCGCGCCATGGTGGCAACGATGGTGGCAACCGTGGCGGACGCGGGCTACATGCTCGACTTCGCCTACCTCGACGCCCTCACGGAGGGATGCGTCAATTCGGCTCCATTCGGTGGCGGCCTCCACGGGCAGCGCGCGGCTCACGAGGCAAGTCGGTTGGGTGAGATGGGTGAGCCCATCCTCACGGCGCATCGCTGGGGTCCCAAGGACCGCCGCGCTGATGATCGTCACCCCGCCGATGATCGCCGTGTGCGTGGCGTTCCACCGGCGCATCGCGCAGGGGCTTACCCAGGACTCTCTGAAGTAGGTCGCTCGGCAGGCTGGACATGTTCGGGGGTCATCTGCCTATGGTGACGCGGTGAGGATCACCAGGACCAGGGCCGCGATCGCCCTCGGCGTCATTGCCGCATCCACCGTCATCGTCCGCGGCACGGGTCTCCCTGATGCTGCCGCCGCCGGAACAGTCACCTACAACGCCAACGTGTCCACCCTCGTCAACGGCGTCGCGCGCGCTCAGTTGGAGCCCGTCGTGCGCGACCTCAGTGGCGAGCAGGCCACCACCGTGGGCGGTCAGACATACACCTTCAGCGCCCCCCGATACTCCAACAACCACGTGCCCGGGCAGTGGAGTGCGCCGATCGACAAGGCCGAGCAGTACATCTACGAGAAGATGGCGGGCTACGGCCTGAGCTCGGTGAAGTACCAGGTGTTCCCTGGCGACGGCAACGCCATGAACTTCCCCGAGGGCCGCAACGTGATCGGTCAGATCACCGGCACCAGCCGGCCGAGCGAGATCGTCGTCGTGGGCTGCCACCTCGACGTGATGAACGACGCCGCCTGGCCTAAGGGGTCGGCGCCCGGCGCCGACGACAACGCCTCAGGCTGCTCGGCGCTGCTCTACATGGCGCGCATGATGGCCGGCTACAAACTCGACCGAACGGTGCGCTTCATCGCCTTTGACGCTGAGGAGAACGCCCCGTGGAGCAATGGTGGCAACACCGTTGGTTCCGGCTACAACGCGGCCCAGTCGAAGTTGGCCAAGGAGAAAATCGTCGGCATGATCCAGATGGATGGGCTTGCCTACAACCCCGTGCAGTCTGCCGGTGCCGTCATGGAGATGCACGTGCGGAAGTCGACGGCTGACGCCGGCGGAATCGATCTGGCCATGTACACGATGTGGCGCGATGCCATCACCACGTACGGCATCACCGGTTTCGTGCCCACCAAGA
>WLOZ01000340.1 GCA_009699025.1 Actinomycetota bacterium | reverse complement strand
CGATTCCGGCGTCGTTCTTCGGAATCGTGCTGGGCCTCGTAGGCCTCGGCGACTGCTGGCGGGTGGCCCACAAGGCGTGGGACCTACCCAAGGTCATCGGCGAGATCATCATGATCACCGGCTTTGTGATGTGGGTGGTGCTGATGCTCCTGTACCTCGCGAAATGGGCGTGGCACCGCCAGGAGGCACTGGCCGAGTGGCGCCATCCTGTGCAGAGCTGCTTCGTAGGCCTGTCGGGCGTGGCCACGATTCTCGCCGGAATCGCCATCGCCCCGTACGCCACCACCTTTGCCACCGCACTTTTCGCCATCGGGGCAGTGGTGCAACTCGCGTACGGTGTGCGTTTCACCAGCGTGCTGTGGATGGGTGGCCGTGATGAGGCCACGGTCAGCCCCGCGCTCTACCTGCCCACGGTCGCCGGCAATTTCGTGAGCGCCTTCGGAGCGGGCTACTTCGGTTACCCGGAGCTCGGAGTGCTCTTCCTCGGTGCGGGCGTGCTCTCATGGCTCGCGCTCGAGTCGATGATCACTCACCGGCTGTCGGCCATGGCGTCACTTCCGCTGCCCATGCGACCGGCGATGGGCATCATGCTCGCCCCGCCTGTGGTGGGGTGCATCGGCTACCTGTTCGTCACAGGAGGCCTCGAGGGTCCGCCGCCAGACCTCGTGGCCCTCGGGCTGCTTGGGTACGGGGTCATTCTGGCGCTGATTCTGGTGCGGCTACTGCCGTGGGTGATGAAGCAGCCGTTCACCGTTTCGTACTGGGCTTTCAGTTTCGGCGTCACCGCCCTCGCCTTCGACGCGATTGTGTTTGTGGTGCGCGGCATGGGCGGCTGGATGAATTCCCTGGCCATCGTCCTGTTCGCTATCGCCAACCTCGCTCTGCTCGCGATTATCATCGGCACGATTAGACTGCTGGTGGGTGGTCGCATCATGCCCCCGGCGCTTGTGCCCGCCGCGGCGCCCCCCAGCTCCTGAGCGGGTCACCAGATCGACCGTGCAGCGCACGTCCGTTACGCCAGATTGAGGAGACACCATGGCCATGCTCGCTTTTGGAACCCCTACCGAGAGGCGGGGACTCGTCGCGGTCATGCACATGGTCGCCACCGCCAACGGCACCAGGGCCTTCGACGGCGACCGTGCTGAGTTGGTCCGCATGTTCGCCGGACTTCAGTCGTGCGCGGGCTGCCACGGTGACGAGGACGCGGCTGACTTCTCCGACCTGGTGTGCGACACCAAGACGTGGTCAGACCCAGATGAGGGAATTGCTGAGATTCGCGCCTGCCTGCCCAACAAGGAGCAGGCCCTTGAGGCAGTGCACGCCGGTCTGCTGGTGGCGCTGTACTCGCTCGAGCAGGACTCCGAGGGGCTCGATGCGGCCCGCTGGATCAGCAAGCAGCTCGGCGCTAGCGACTCGATGGTGCGAGCGGTAACGCTCACCGCCGGACAGCACGCCAAGGCTGCGCAGGCGGATGTGTTCCGGCGATTCATGTCGCAGCGCATCAACATCGACATCAACGAGGTGCGGAAGTTCGCCGCGCGCAAGGACCTCGGCAGCCTCAGCGACACCACTCTGACCGAGAACTATCACCGCACGCTTGACGCAGCCCCAGACGGCTCGCTCGGATTCGAGATGCGCCGCTTCTACAGCGACGCCCCATTCGACGTACCAGGCACCCCCGGCACGCCCCTGCCCGTGCAGTT
This sequence comes from Actinomycetota bacterium, assembly GCA_009699025.1. The sequence continues at coordinate 1,922 of WLOZ01000340.1, read as the reverse complement.
CCTCGGCTCACACGACGTGCACCACGTGCTCGCCGGCTACGACACCATGGCGCACGGCGAGGTGTACACCGCCGTCTTCAACGCGGGCAACTCATCGGCGGGCATCGGCTGGCTGTCGGTGGTGCTGCTGCAGTGGCACCAGGGCATCAAGATCGGTGTCTTCAACCCGGCGCACGCGCACCTCGACCCGGGCATTGTCGCTGATGCGGCGCAGCGCGGCGCCGAGACGCGCGTCGACGTCTACCGGGCCGACTGGGACTGGGTGTCGCTGCTGAATCGCCCCCTCGACGAGGTGAGGGCCTCGCTGGGGATTCCCGCGGGCGGAACCGTCAAGCCCGGAGCTACCTGGAATCCCTTGCCAGAATGATGCGATTGCGGTCCATACTGAGCAGGTGAGTCAGGTGAGAGTGCTCGTGGTTGAGGACGAGCCTCTCTACCGCGACCTCCTCGTGAACGCCATGATCGGCCGTATTCCTGACGTCTCGATCGTCGGCGACTTCGCCAACGGCGAGGAAGCCCTGGCGGCGGTAGGCCCCGACGATGTCGACGTGCTATTGACCGATATCGACCTCGGGCCAGGTATGACGGGCACCGCGCTCGGGGTTGAGATGCGGCGTCGCACGAGCACGCGCGGTGTGGTGCTGCTGTCGAACTTGGCGCTGCCGAGTGTGCTCACCACCCTGCCGGCCGACGTGCAGGGGGGCTGGTCGTACCTGCTGAAAACCAGCGTCTCCGACGTTCATCAACTCGGACTGGCCATCTCAGCCGCCTCGGCCGGCGAGGTGGTGGTCGACGAGGAACTGGTCGATGACCTCGTGGTGACCCTCACCGGACCGCTCGGCCGCCTCACCCCGCGCCAACTCGACGTGCTGGCGCGGATGGCTCGGGGGTGGTCAAACCGCCGCATCGGTGAGGAGCTCGCATTGTCTGTTCGCTCGGTGGAATCGATCGTCAGTGACCTCCTGACTGCGCTCGACATCACGGGCGTCGAGGCGGGGTTAAATCCCCGCGTGACGGCCGTGCTGCTCTACGTGCGCAACTCGACGTCTCGCAGCGCCGGCACGCTGGGTTGAGTTCGTGACCGCCCGGGCATGGCTGGCACGCTGGGTGAGTCTGGCGTGGCCGGCGCTGACGCTGACGGCGCTCTCGTTCGTGGGCGGGGTCCTCACGGTGAGCCAACTCGCGCCGGCTCAGCGGCTGATTCCCGGGTTCGCGCTGATGGCCTATGTGGTCATCGCCATCACGGGGGTGCTCGCGGGCGTGAGCCTGCGGTGGCCCTCGGGTTTGGTGCGTGGGGTGATTCTTTCGCTGGCGCTGATACTCGGAACGACGTGCATGCTGACGCAGGTCCTGCCCGACGGGCTGTCCGCGTGGGGGCCGTGGCGAATCCTGTCCTTCGGAATCGGGCTCGCCCTGATCGCCGTGATCCTCGACGCGATCCTCGGCGCGGCCTTGCGCAACTGGCGGCAGGCCAGCGCCGTTCGGGCCGACCTCGAGCAGTCGCTGGCCCAGGAGTCGCACCTGAACCTGCTGCTGCTGGAGGCTGAGCGCGATCGATTCGCCAACTACGCCCAGGTACTGCAGGTCGAGGTGAGCGATGGTCTCGACCGCGTGGCTGCCCAAGCACCCAGCCTCAGCGACCTGCAATTGGCCGATGAAATCAACGGGTTCGTGGCCCGAGTGATGCGCCCGCTTGCCCACCTCCTGCACCCGGTGACCGTGCGCGCGGGCCTGATTCCCGCGCTGCGGGCGCTAGGCCCGCGCTTCGACGTTCGCGTCGACGACGAGGTGGAAGCCGATGATGTGCAAGGTGTGCTTCTGGACGAGCACGTTCGGCATCAGGTGTACCGATGGCTGCGGCACGTGCGGCCCCTCGACTCGGTCACCATCGTGACCTTCGCGCGCGCCGGCGACGACCTCGT
>WLOZ01000034.1 GCA_009699025.1 Actinomycetota bacterium | reverse complement strand
TGTCACCCAGCTCTATACCGCGCCCACCGCCATCCGCACCTTTATGAAGTGGGGCGACGAGATTCCGGCACGCTTCGACCTCACGAGCCTGCGCCTGCTTGGCTCGGTGGGCGAACCCATCAACCCCGAGGCCTGGATGTGGTACCGCAAGGTCATCGGTGGCGACCAGTGCCCCATCGTTGACACGTGGTGGCAGACCGAAACGGGCGCGATCATGATCAGCCCACTTCCCGGCGTGACGGCGACCAAGCCCGGCTCGGCCATGAGGGGGCTTCCCGGAACCTCCTATGCGGTGGTCAACGACGCCGGCGAAGCGCAGGGCAACGGACACGGCGGCTACCTCGCCCTCACCGAACCATGGCCGTCGATGCTGCGTGGAGTGTGGGGAGACCCCGAGCGCTTCAAGGAGACGTACTGGTCACGCTTTCCTGGCCTGTACTTCGCCGGAGACGGCGCGAAGCTCGACGACGACGGAGCCATCTGGCTGCTAGGTCGCGTCGACGACGTGATGCTCGTGTCGGGCCATAACATCTCCACCACCGAGGTTGAGTCAGCCTTGGTCTCGCACCCCGCGGTTGCCGAGGCGGCGGTGGTCGGAGCATCTGACTCCATTACCGGTCAGGGCATCGTGGCATTCGTCATTCTGCGTAGCACCCATGCGAGCGACGACGATCTGCTGGCAGAACTGCGCAATCACGTCGCTCGCGAGATCGGGGCCATCGCCAAACCACGACGAATCATGGCGGTCGCCGAACTTCCGAAGACGCGCTCGGGCAAGATCATGCGGCGACTCCTGCGCGACGTGGCCGAGAACAGGGTCATCGGCGACTCCACCACGCTCGCCGATCCCAACGTCATGCAACTCATTTCCGAAGGGTTGTCTCAGGCCACCGACGAGGACTGATGCCTCGCGTGGCCGCCGTAGGGTGACGTCGTGAACACACCAGCCAACACGCTCTTTGAGCGGCCGCCCCTCAGCGAGCGCGTTCGCGCCCTGGAGGTGCTGCGCGACGAGACGATCGGCGGCCTCCTGCTGCTCGGAGCCGCCGTCGTGGCGATGGTCTGGGCCAACTCGCCGTGGGCCGACTCGTACGCCGCCGTATCGCAGTACGAAGTCGGTGTCGGTCACCTGCGCCTGTCGGTGAGCCAATGGGCGGCCGACGGCCTGCTGGCCGTGTTCTTCTTCGTGGCAGGGCTGGAACTCAAGCACGAGTTCGTGGTGGGAAGCCTCAGCCGGCTCTCCCGTGCGGTGGTACCCGTGGCAGCCGCAATCGGCGGCATGGTGGTGCCCGCGCTGATCTTCCTCGCGATCAATGCCACTTCTGCCGAGGGCCAGCCCACGGGCTGGGCGATCCCCGTTGCCACCGACATCGCCTTCGCGCTCGCGGTGCTCGCCGTGGTCGGACGCCGGCTTCCGGTCGCGCTGCGCGCCTTTCTACTCACCCTCGCGGTGGTCGACGACCTCGGGGCCATCGTGATCATTGCGCTGTTCTACTCCAGCGCATTTGCACCCCTGTGGCTGGTGGCGGCTGTCGCGCTGCTCGCCCTCTACGTGGTGCTGCAGCGCAGGCGTGTGCGATCACCCTTCCTCTACGTGCCCATCGCACTCGCCACGTGGTACTGCATGCACGAGAGCGGAGTGCACGCCACCATCGCGGGTGTGGCGCTGGGATTGCTCACGCGCGTGAAGCCCGACGCCGGCGAGGCCGATGCCCCCGCCGAGCGGATGCAGCACCTCATCCAGCCTCTCTCGGCCGCCCTCTGCGTGCCGCTTTTCGCGCTGTTCTCGGCCGGTATCGACCTCCGCTCGGTGAACGTGGTCGAGTCGCTTGCGTCGCCGCTATCGCTCGGGGTCATCGTGGGACTCGTGGTCGGGAAGCCGATTGGGGTCACCCTGGGGGCCTGGGCCACCGCTCGCTTCACCCGGGCAAAGCTGAGCTCAACCATCCGGTGGGCCGACGTGGCCACCATTGGCCTACTGGCCGGAATCGGCTTCACGGTGTCGCTGCTCATCTCCGAACTCGCCTATCCGGCGCCATCATTGCTCGTGGGAAGCGCCAAGCTCGCGGTGCTCACGGCGTCTGTCGCCTCGGCCCTTGTCGCAGGGGTTGCGATCCTGGCCCGCAACCGTCACTACGCGCAGATCGACGAAATTGAGGAAAGCGACTCCGACCACGACGGGGTGCCCGACGTGTACGGGGCACCCGATTCACCCGGTGCCTCCGACTCGACGGGCAATAACGGGTAGCCTGACTGCATTCCCGCCACTTGCCGGACCACTGTCCGGCGCGAACCACACGGAGGACCACCATGGGCGCATCGAACGGCAGCGAGCCCTCCCTCGGCATGCTCGTGGCGCAAGCCACCGAAGACGTGCAGTCTCTGGTGCGCAACCAGATCGAGCTCACCAAGCTCGAGCTCTCACAGAGCGTCAAGAAGGCCGCGGGTTCATCGGTGCTTCTCATCGGGGCCGGCACCCTCGGGTTCCTCGGCTTCATCTTCCTGCTCGTCACGGCGGCGTACGGGCTGATCCAGCTCGGCCTCGCACCGTGGCTGGCCTTCCTGATCGTCGCTCTGTTCCTCTTCATCGTCGCGGCCGTACTTGCCCTGGTGGGTAAGAAGCGGCTCTCGGGTCTCAAGGGGCCCGAAAGGTCGGTCGCGGCTCTCGACGAGACCCGCACCGTGATCGCCAGCCACCTGCACCTGACTCAGGGGGAGCCAGCGGTTCAGGGGCACACTGCTCGGTGACCCTGCCCGATCCTGCCGATGCCATCGCCGTTCCCGGGGCCTGGACCCATCGCACCGTCTCTGCCAACGGCGCCCGCTTTCACCTGGTCGAGGCAGGAACAGGGCCGCTCGTGCTGCTACTGCACGGGTTCCCGATGTACTGGTACACGTGGCGCACCCTGGTGCCGCAGCTCGCCGAGGCCGGCTACCGCGCGGTGGCAATTGACCTGCGCGGCTACGGCGGCAGCGACAAGACCCCACACGGCTACGACCCGCTGAGCCTCGCCACCGACATCCTGGGAGTGGTGCGTTCGCTGGGAGCGCGCGATGCCGTGGTGGTGGGGCATGGCTGGGGCGGCCTGCTCGCCTGGACGCTTGCCAGCACGAACCCCGACGTGGTGCGAGCCATCGCGCCGGTTTCGATGCCCCACCCGAATATGCTGCGCGAGGCCCTGCGGCGCGACCGTGCACAACGTCGGGCAGCGCGCTACGTGTGGGGCTACCAGGTGCCGATCCTGCCGGAGCGACGACTCGTGCACGACGATGCCAGCGCGGTGGGACGCATTCTGCGCGAGCGGTCGGCACACACCGGGTGGCTCGACAACGGTGTTGAGTCGACCTTCCGTGCGGCCATGCTCGCGACCGCGTCGGCACACTGTGCCCTCGAGTATCACCGGTGGGCGATTCGGTCGATTCCCCGTCGTGACGGCCGGGCCTTCACCTCGATACTTGAGTCACCCGTGCCCATGCCTGTGCTGCAGGTTCACGGTCGGCTCGACCCATCGATCCTGCTGTCGAGCGTGGCCGGCTCGGCCGACTTCGCCACGGGCCGCTACACCGAGTGCGTGCTCGACACCGGGCACCACCCCCACGAGGAGGCTCCGCACGAGTTCGGATCGGCGCTCACGGGCTGGCTCGCCACCCTCGGCTGAGCACGCCACTGTCAGTGCCGTCACGTAGCGTTGGTGGTGGTCACGAGCGAACGACGCAAGCCCCCTGGCTGTCGTTCACGGCAACCGCGTCCCGCGCACGGTGCCCCCAGGGGAAGACCCGCACCTCCCACCCTGGGAGGTGAAGAGACGGGACCCGCGAGGGCCAGCGAGGCAACTTCGCTATGAATGACACAGGCACGATGCCAACCGCCCGACTGCCATGGAACGAGGGCAAGCAAGCCCCAGACTCCGTGCGGCCGACGGTGCACAGTCCAACTGCCTCCGAACCAAGCCAGCTATCGACCGGCGGGCGTCTGCGCCACTGGGCGCCGCGCAACCCCGACTTCGTCGCCGAATCGTGGCGTCGGCAGGTGCTGCTGGTGACCGACCGAGGGGTGCGCCTACGCCTTCAGGCGCAACTGGCGCTCGAGGCGTTCGCGGCGGTCTCGGCACATCAGCCCACCACCGACCCCTGGCCGCTGCGAGAGATCCTCATCATCGGGTCGGTGCTCGGCCCCGTGGCGACCTTGGCCGATGAGGCCCAGCACCGTCGCGACGAGCTTCGCCGGCACTGGTACCAGTACGGCGTGAAGTCCCTGCCCGGAGATCTCGCAGAGCGTGCCAGCGAATGGGTTGAGCCCGCGACCGTGGCGGTGGGCGCACGACGCGGAATTTCCGACTGGCAGCAACGCGTGTTCGACCGAGCGCGCGAATTCGCCATCGAACGCGTGGTGCGGGTCATGAACGGGCAATGGGAGGTACTCGACCTCACCGGCGAAGCTCCGATCGTGGTCAGCAGCGACGTCTGCACCCTCACGCGCGAGGTCGACCGTCGCTGTCCCCTGCTCGACGCACCCGAGAGTGGGCAGTACTGCCAGCTGGTGGGAGGACCGTGGGTCTCCGCCTCGATTGACGCGGCTAGTGCATGGAAGAAGCGGTGGCATGCACTCAACGAGGCCATCGGGTGCGACACCTGCGAGGGCGAGCGCTACCAGTTTCAGAAGAGGGTGGTGCAGGGAGGCGGGCCGATCGAGCTGACACCCACCCCAGGCCCGACCCGCTGGCTTCGAGCGGTCGGAACGCGGGGGCAGTAGGACTGCCACCGGGTGCGGTGTCTCCGCCCCTCGTGAGGGGCGGAGACAGCGCGCTCAGCCCTCGTTGAGGCCAACCACAATCTCCTCGGCGACAACCTCAAGCTCGCCATTCTCGCCGATCACCGACACGATCTCGTCGATAACAATGTCTCCCTCGGCGTCCTGCATGATGATTGTTTCGTCGCTGGCAACCACGTTTCCATCGCTGTCGACGACGGTGACGAGGTCATCGATGATCACGTTGCCCTCACCATCTGTGATCTCGGTGATAACTTCCACAATCTCGAACTCGTTCTCGCTCATGTTGCTCCCTCAATGCGGCCGCACAGCGGCCGACGATAGATCCACGGGTGTGACAGTGGCCGTAGCGACCGATTGAACACTAGGGCTCGGGAGGGCGCCCTGCCAAGAGAGCCTTCACGCCGACAGCGCTTCGCCCTTGATCGCCACGCGTCATACCCCGGGGGTAGCCTCACCCGCAAGGGGGAAACATGACATCTACCAAGTCCAACACCAGCGCGCTGAACACCGATCGGGCGGCGGGCGTGCTCATCGGCACCGCGTGCGGCGACGCTCTCGGCGCGGGCTACGAGTTTGCGCCTGCCCGCATCCATGGCGAGCCGGTCGAGATGATTGGCGGCGGGCAGTTCAATTGGGCCCCCGGCGAGTGGACCGACGACACCTCCATGGCCATCGTCATCGCGCAGGTTGCCGCACGGGGCGTCGACCTTCGCGCACCCGAGTCTCTCGACCACGTGGTGCGCGAGTGGGCGCGGTGGGCCGCCACCGCCAGCGACGTCGGAATCCAGACCCGCGCGGTGCTGGCCTCCGCCGGCCCGAGTCCCACCGCTGCCACAGCCGTGGCAGCAGCACTCAAGCACCATGCCCTCAAGGGCAAGTCAGCGGGTAATGGCTCGCTCATGCGCACCGCTCCTGTGGCCCTCGCTTACCTCGACGACCCCGACGCCCTCGACGACGCCGCACGAATGATCAGTGCACTCACGCACGCCGATCCTGAGGCTGGCGAGGCCTGTGCCCTCTGGTGCCACGCGATCGCGCACGCGGTGCAGCACGGAAGCTTCGATGGGCTACGACTGGCGGTCTCCCGACTAGCACCCGATCGGGCTGCTGTCTGGACCCAGCGGCTCGACGCAGCCGAGAACGTTGAGCCGCACGAAATCGCCAACAACGGTTGGGCAGTGGCAGCACTGCAGGCAGCCTGGTCAGCGATCGTTCGCACACCCGTTCCGGCCGATACTCCCTCCCTGCACTTCGCGCGTGCGCTGGAAGCCGCAGTGCGGTCGGGTGCAGATACTGACACGGTGGCGGCGATCGCAGGCGGCCTCCTTGGCGCACGATGGGGAGCCTCCGCGGTTCCGCTCGAGTGGCAGCGGATCGTCGCAGGATGGCCCGGACTTCGATCGCGCGACCTCACTGGTCTCGCGCTGCTCGTTGCCCGTCACGGTCAGCCTGACTCACAGGGCTGGCCGCTCGCCCCGAGGCTCGACTACTCCAGCTATGGCGACACCAGCACGGTCGTGGCACACCCGCACGATGCCGCAGTCATCCTCGGTGGTGTCGGCAGCGTGCGCAATCTGCCGCCTGAGGTCACAGCCGTGGTGTCGTTGTGTCGGCTCGGATCCACCGAGGTCCCCGCACCCACGGTAAGTCTCGGCAACCACGTCGAGGTCTGGCTCATCGACACCGACGCCCCCGGCGCTAACCCCCACCTCGACCGCGTGCTTGCCGATGCAGCCGACACGGTGGCGGCTCTGCGTGACGAGGGGCACACCGTGCTGCTGCACTGCGTGCAGGCGCACAGCCGCACCCCCACGGTGGCGGCCCTCTATGCCTCACGGCACCTGGGCGTCGCGCCCACCGACGCCCTTCGCGAGGTATGCGCAGCGCTTCCCCACGCCCAGCCGAACAGTGGCTTTCTCGCCGCCCTTCGGCGCCTCGCGCTTTAGCCACAGGGCTAGTGCGGGCGGCGTCAGTGTGACCACTCATCTCGGACGAACAACGCTCGATCGAGCACGTGCCATCTCGTAGTCGAGAATTCTCGCTTGGGCGGCTGGGATATCCGCGGGCGCGACGCCGAGACCAAAGAGCGGATTGGCCAAGTCCTCACGAAATGCCGCGAGGTCTCGAACCACCGACTTCGCGAAATCCTCGGCCTTGAAGAGGTTCCCCACCTCAATTGCAAGACGAGGCAAGCCGTCAATCAGTCTCTCTGGGTCAAGGCACGTGACCCCGTCCAGCGATCGTCAGACGGAAAGCATGTATCGACCGCATTGATCTCCGTGATCTCGTCAACGCGCCCTTTCACGCCGACAGCGACTCGCCCTTGAACACCTCGCGGGTGTGCCATTGCACGTGTGCCGCCGCTGGCAGCTTGGTGCCCGGGCGCGGCCGAAGTGCACGACCGTGTAACTCGTAGACCGTCCTGCCCATGTCGCTCACGGCGGCGTAATTGGTGGACACCACCACCGAGAATTCGTGGTCGAGGCCGAGCGCCCCACGATCGAAGAGCTTGTGGTGCAGCGAGCACAGCGCCAATCCGTTGTCGAGTTCGTCTGGCCCACCAATGGTGAACCACCTGACGTGGGCGGCTTCGATGCCTACCGGGGCACCCCCTACTGACCCGTCAAACCCACAGAAAGCACAGGACCGATCCCACGCTGCCAGGACGGCATGTCGCCAAGCGACGTCGCGCTTTCGAACCGGGATGAACCGTGATGCTGGAGGCATGCCGAACACCGTCTCGGGGTCGAGACCTACCGAGAGCAGCACATCAGTCATGAGCGTCGACGGGAATTGGCTTTCAACCAAAGTGCGTGCAACCGCACTGATAGCGCTGGGATTGGCCACTAGGGTCGCCTCAATGTCAGCCGGGAAATGTCCCTCGATTGGCTCGGCCCTCAATGGCCCAACATTGTCGTTGGCCACGTCGCGACTGAGTTCCCACACCCCGTCGGCCCGCAGCCGAGTGAACGGATAGGCCGCCCACGGCGCACCCGCCGACGTGGGGGTTCCGAATTCGGCCAAGAGCGCGCCGAGACGTCTTTCCACTTCTGTCCACGGCAGCGACGACGAACCGGTCGCGCTCAACTGCCCGAGCGCCAGCAGCACCAGAAGTGGCTTATGTGGCGCCCGTCGGCCATCACCACGGTGCTGGCGCAGTGAAGTGAGTCGCTGCACCACATCCCCCGTCATGGTCGAAGGCTAGTGCGGGCGAGTTCGGCGCGCTCAGAAGTGGTTCGACCCGCTCGCCTCGCCATTGGGGAGGGCTTGCCCGTTCACGCTGTCCACCAGCGCCGTTCAGTCAGCCGTGACGCACGACCCTGTGGGCACCTGTGCGGTTGCACTACGTCCAGCATCGGCAGCACTCCGCACCTGATCGGCGGTCAGCGCGTACCCGGTACCCGAGTCGTTCACCGCGGCGGCGAACACGACTCCGAACACCGTGCCCCGATCAGAGAGCAGCGGACCGCCCGAGTTGCCGGGCAGCACCCGGCCGCGCACCGCGTAGATATCGCGGAATACCGGGCTGGTTCCGTAGATGTTTTCGCCACGTGCGCTGAGCCGACCTCGCACACGCGCCGGCTCGGCCGTCAGTGACCCTCCCCCCGGAAACCCAGCCACCACCGCGCTGGTGCCCTTGATGGCGTCGGGACCAAACCGCAGCGCCGGTGCCGCGAGGTCGGGCACCGCCAGCACTGCAACATCCACGGCCGGGTCGAAATACACGACCGTCGCAGAGTAGAAAGCCCCGGTGCCCAGCACCTGAACCTGGGGATTGGTAACGCCCGCCACCACGTGGGCATTGGTCATCACCCGGTTCGGCGCGAACACGAAACCACTGCCGGTTATCTCCTCCGAGCATGCGTCGGCGATGCCGTCGACCAGTACTAGTGACCCTGACGCGCGTCGTACCGCGGGATCGGCCAGCACCGCGGGATCAGGTGGATCAACAGGAATCACGGGCGGCTCGATGAATCCCGCAAAGACCGTCGGAAACCCTGAACCACTGAGCATCGTCTGCAGCCCGAGCACGGCGTGGCGAGCCGGCCCCGGCACCATCGCATCGAGGGCCGCCACCATGCGCGAGTCGCGCACCTGCGTGCTGAGCGAGTTCTCGGGCAGTAGCAACAGCGCCGAGGCCACCACCCACATCACCACCGCGAGCGAGATCACGTAGAAGGCCGCCCCGCAGGCGGAGTCGAGAAGTTGTGCCGGACGCCACGTCCACGAGTCGCGCACCTGCTTGGCCGCCCACCGTGCCAGCGCCTGACCCGCGATAGCGAGCGCCAGCACCCCTCCGATCGACACGATTCCACGGGTGAGCACCGGAGCGCCCCAACTACCCAGCAACTGCGGAATGACGAGCACCGCGAGCAGCGCGCCACCGAGGAACCCCGCCATCGAGAGCGCCCCGCGAATGAGTCCCTGGCGCCAGCCAGAAAACGCGAACAGCGCCACCAGCGCCAGCAGCACGAGGTCGAGAACGCCCATCAGTCGACGCCCACAGTGAGGTCGACCACCCGCTCGTGATCCCAGGGCTGCTCCCAGCCTGCAAGGGCGAACAGCCGTGAGATGAGGCCAGCGGTGAATCCCCACACCAGGAGGCCGCGAACATCGAACCCGGCCCCCATGTAGCCCGAGGGATGGCGAACCATCACCCGATTGGCGGGGTTGACGAGCTCGGCCACCGACACCCGCTCCACCGAGGCGACCTCGCGCGGATCAGCTGCTCGCACCGGGCTTGGCGTGTGCCACCAGCCGACAACCGGAGTGACCGCGAAGTTCGAGGGGGGCAGCCACAGTGCCGGTAGGGCGGCAATGACCTCAATGCCGCTGGGATCGAGGCCGGTCTCCTCGTTCGCTTCGCGCAGGGCGGCCGCGATCGCCCCCTCATCGCCCGGATCGATCGCGCCCCCGGGGAAGGCCGGTTGTCCGGCGTGCGAGCGCATATCGTGTGCACGCTCGATCAGCAGTAGGTCGGGGCCGAGGTCGCCCTCGCCGAACAGGATCAGCACCGCACCCTCGCGACCGTCGTGGTCGTCGGGTGGGATGAACTGCGACAACTGCTCGGCCCGCACCGTACGTGCTACCTCGACCACGGGCATCAGCCAGTCGGGAATGGGCGCGCTCATGCCGGCCCCTCAGTTCGAAGAAGCGCCGTGGCAATTGCGACGTCGGTCGGGCCCACTCCGTACGACGGACACACGCTCGCCAGCGGACACGCCCCACACGCGGGTTTCTTCGCGTGACAGCACCGGCGTCCGTGCCAGATCACCACGTGCGAGGCATGGGTCCACTCGGGCTTGGTGATGAGCGCGGCGATATCTCGCTCAATGCGGTCGGCGTCGGTTTCGCTGGTCCAGCCCAAGCGGCGCGACAGGCGGGCAACATGAGTGTCGACCGTGATTCCGGGCATGCCGAACGCGTCACCAAGCACCACGTTGGCAGTCTTGCGGCCCACACCCGGCAGGGTGACCAAGTCGTCAAGACGCGCGGGCACCTCGCCGCCGAACCGCTCGCACAGGGCCTGGGACAGTCCGATGATCGAGCCCGCCTTGGCCCGGAAGAAGCCCGTGGTCTTGACCAGTTCCTCCACCTGTTCACGATCTGCCGCCGCCAGCGCCGCAGCGTTCGGATAGCGCTCGAACAGAGCCGGGGTCACGGCGTTGACCCGTCGATCGGTGGTCTGCGCACTCAGCACGGTGGCCACCAGCAGTTCGAACGGAGTACGGAAGTCGAGCTCGCACCTCGCGTCCGGGTACGTCGCGCCCAGCACCTTCACCATCCGACGTGCCCGTCGCACCAGGGCGGTGTCGGGGGCGGTGGTCACCCCTCCAGAGTAGGCCGCCCAGCGCTCAAGATTTCGCATCAGATGCCGATACACGAGTCACAGAGCAACCGAGGGTACGACCTCATCACCTAGAAAGGGGACACCGCGTGAGCAGCATGCTCGATCCTCAGATGCCCCACTCTGACGCGAGCC
>WLOZ01000339.1 GCA_009699025.1 Actinomycetota bacterium | reverse complement strand
GCACTGCTCATGGCTGGCACAGCCGCATGCGGGGCAACCACAACAGCGTCACCTACAACGACGGTCACGGTCACGCAGACGCCACCCACGGAAACCGTGACGGTGACGGCCCTACCTGAACCGGCACCGGAACAGACCGAGGAGCCCATCGAGGCCAGCACCTCGAGCGAGCCGCCGCCGCCCACGCCAGCCGATCGGGCCATGACCCTGGCTCAGGAGCAGGCGGTTGAAGAGGCGCAGTCATACCTCGACTACAGCGGCTTCAGCGAGCAGGGCCTGCTCGAGCAGTTGACCTCCGAGTACGGTGCGGGGTTCGAGAAGGCCGACGCACAGTTCGCGATCGACTACCTCAATCCCGACTGGAACGCCGAGGCTGCGGAGTCGGCCGCCTCGTACCTCGATTCGGGCAGCTTCAGCAGGTCTGGGCTACTCGAGCAACTGACCTCGGAATACGGTGCGGGCTTCACCAAGTCGCAGGCCCTCTTCGGGCTGAAGGCCGTGGGCTACTGACGCAACTCGTCCGTAGGCCCCTGCGCGCGAGGAGCCAACCTGCGGGAGCCTGCCCGAGATTCAGTACACCGAGCTCGAACTCGACGTGAGCGCCCCGGCTGTCACGGTGAGCGTGTAGGGCGCGCCCCCGTCGGCACTCGACCACGTGCTCACGCTGAAGGTTTTGCCCACCGGCACCCGCTGGGCCGTAACAGGCGCGTACGACAGCGGCACTCCCGACACGCACGTGCGCGACACCCCGCTGGTGACCGTGAGGAGGTAGGCGCCCTTGCCCGCCCCGAACACGGTGGCGCTGCCGCCGGCAGTCACGCCCACCGCAGATGCCTCGTCAACGCCAATGCCGCGCGGAGCGACGGCCGTGCCATCTTGCTGCAGCCGCGCGAGGAATGTGACCAGTCGCCCCATTCGGTCACGAATCGCGAAGTGCGAGTCGGTGATGACGTTGGCCATCACCGGCACTGTGAAGAGTGACCCGCGCAGCGTGACGGTGGAGTTGTAGGGATTAGCCTGCACGGTCGACGAGTAGGCCGTACCGTTCAGCGCGGCGAACACGTAATTCCCCAGCACCGCCAGCCCCGCGCTGGTGCCGCCAATCGGATAGCCCGCCGCCACCCGCTGGTTCACCGCCGTCTGCAGGGCAGTGCCCGTCCACAGGTTCACGTAGGTGGCCTGGTCGCCGCCGGCGATGAAAATGACCTCGGCCTTGGCGATCGCGGCGGCAACGGCCGGGTTGTTCGCACCCGCCACCGACGAGATCACGATCGATGTGACCGAGTTGGCGCCGAGCCCAACCAGGTAGGAGTTGTAGCCGCTGGTGCCGCTCGTTCGCAGCACCACGACATCGCCGTACTTCGCCGCCGACCGTGACCCACCGCGCGCGAGCAACCACGCCATGCCAGCGTCGCTGTCGGTTCCGCCACCCGCCAGTAGCACGCCACCGGTCGGAGTGGTGGTGACGTCGGTGGTGCTTCCCGACACGTAGAAGCGGTAGCCGGTAGTGACCTTCGTACCCGCGGTGGCTGGAACGGCTAGGGCCAGGACACAGCTCGCAGCGAGCAGGACGGTTGCGATGAGGCGTCGGCGCATCGACACAGTGTGCCAGACCCCCACGTTCAGCGCTTCGACCAAAGCCCGGGCAGACCCAGTTTCCAGCTGAAGAGCGCGAGCAGTGCGTTGACTCGACGGTGCGCCGGACGACGGATGACCACGCTATGCGGCGGGTTACGTGAAGCAGCCGCCCTCAGCGGCCAGCCCCAGACCGAACCGTACCTTCGAAGCGGCTTGACTTGGCTCGGTGAAGCCCTCAGCGTCGCTCCAGGCTTGAGCATCCACCACTGACTTGTAGATCGACGCATCGTCGTTCAACTCTGTGACGACGGTACTCACCGCTTCACTGACGTTTGCGGGCCACTGGAAACCTGGGTCGCCCAAGATCTCTGCACTAGTGCGAGTCACTCGGTAAGCAGCCTCCGCGGCCGCCTTGGTCGCCTGGGAGGGCCGGTCAGAGGGCGACTTAGTGGAGTCGTTGTCGTCGTAGGCCTTGTCATACGCATCGTTGGTGTCGTTCGACGGGCAGATAGCTTCGAAATACCTCGCGCCTGCCTCTGCCTTGGTCAGGATCACAGGGCCGGTAGGAGACGACGTAGCAGTTGGGGTCGCAACGTCGCTGGGCGTCGCAGCCGCAGTAGTCGCGGTGGAAGTAGCCGCGGGTTGAGACTGGACGCTCGACTGCGAGGACGACGGTGTGTCAGCGCCTGATGAGCAACCCGACGCGAGAAAAACTACGGCGCTCAATGCCACCGCTGAATGAACGAACTTCATGGCTCTCCCAATGAATCGGGTACCGACACTCGACTCCCCGTCTGCACCATCGTATTGCTGCCAACGGAGGCGTGAACCACAGTCTGGACACACCCCCCCCTATGTTGGCAGCTTCCAGTCGAGGTCAACAAAGCGCTCGAAGGCGCGATCAAACGACCACCACGATGCACCCATATCGATTGCGCACGCGGCCAAGTAGACATCGGTGATATCAGGGCCAACGGGCCTGTGCCGCGTGAACAACTGTTCAAACACAGTGATGTGCGAAGGGGCTGGCTGTGTGATCGCCACGTGTGGATAGGCGGTCACCGAATGAAGAAACCCGAGTGCGTCGTCGGACGTGAGTGGTCGCTCGAGGATTCGGCGATCGGTGGCGATTCTCAGAAATCCCAGAGCCACCATCGGAAGAATTACCACCCGCTCAGGGTTGGCGACGAGCGTTGTGAGAAGTCGACTCGCTGCATCGTGATGTTGGGAAGACGAGTTGACCGCATACAGCAGAACGTTGACGTCAACGGACTGCATCACTACCGCGTTCGTCTAGGCCGGCAGGCACAAGCAACGGGTCGAGCAGAGCGGAGGTGTCACTTGCATCGACAGGAAGCAGGAATTCTCCGCACTCGAACACTGGAAGTGCGCCCTGAGTAGCGACAGGCGCCGACTTCTCCAGCAGCAAGGCTCGCAGCGCTTCCTCCATGACCGATCCCACGCTCAGGCCAGAAAGAGCAGCATGCGCCTTGACCCGACGGTAGAGGGCGTCGTCGATAGTGACAGTTGTGCGCATGGAACAAGGCTAGCATCTTGATGCGCATCAAGATGCTAGCCACGAACTCCCAGCGAGTCGATGCCGGGCCGGGGTTGTTAGAGGCGTCGGACTGCGCGGAACGCTGTCGCCCAGTAGCCGGTTCCTGTGATAACCGAGGCACCGCCGACATCCCCTAGCGTCGGGCCGTCGGCCGTCTGCCGGCTCGAGATAAAGCGGGCACGACCTGATGAGTCCGACCCGAGGTAGATGCCTGTGTGATCGATCTGCGTGCCGTCTGTGGTGGAGGCATCGAAGAAGACGAGGTCACCAGCCTGGAGAGCAGTGGGCAGTGCCGGGCGCGTGGGCGACGAGACCAGGACCGTGCCTGGCGCGCTGCCAGCCATCTCGAACGCACGGCGAGGCAGTGCGCCGGACACCCCGACAGTGCGTGCGAGTGGCATACCGAGCCGGTACCCGAACACCATGCGCACGTAGCCTGAGCAGTCCAACGAACGAATTTGCGCCGTCTCCGCGGCATCGAGAAAGCCGTCGG
>WLOZ01000338.1 GCA_009699025.1 Actinomycetota bacterium | reverse complement strand
CATCGATCGCTCGGGTGCGGTCACGGGCGTCATCGAGGAGACAGACCCCAAGCCGGGCAACTACGTGGTGACCAGCATCGACGCCAAGCTGCAGAAGGTGGTTGAGGACCAGCTGCGTGCCGCGGTCTTCCGGGCCCGGACTCAGGGTAGGAAGGGCGACTCGGGGGCCGCCGTTGTGATGGATGTGACCACCGGGCAGATCCTGGCCATGGCCTCCTTCCCCAGCTACGACCCTGAGGTGTGGTCTGGAGGCATCAACAACACCGACTACGCGCAGCTGACCTCGCCTACCAGCGGCTATCCGCTCGTGCCCCGCGCCACCCAGGGGCTCTACCCGCCGGCGTCGGCGTTCAAGCCCATCTCTGCGATCGCCGTTGGCGAGTCGGGGTTCAAGCTCAACGGCAAGTACGACTGCGGCAGCTACTACGAGGTGGCCAAGCAAAGGTTCAAGAACAACGAGTCGGTGGCGTTCGGCCCCATCTCGGTGAAGCGTGCCATCGAGGTGTCGTGCAACACCGTCTTCTACCAGCTCGCCTACAGGATGTGGCTGAGCGACGGTGGCAGCGACCCGAAGCCTGCGGCACGAGACGCCATCGAGAGCGTCGCCCAGCGCATCGGCCTCGGCGCGGCCACCGGCGTTGACCTGCCCAACGAGGCCTCGGGCCGGGTCGGCGGGCGCGAGTTCAAGCAGGGCTACTGGGAGCGCTACAAGGACATCTGGTGCGCCCGACGCACCGATCCGAGCCGCTCGGTGATGCTGCGGGCCATCGACGAGGACAACTGCTTCGGTGGCAACAAGTTCCGAGGCGGTGACGCGGTCAACCTCGCCATCGGCCAGGGCGACACCGTGGTCACTCCGCTGCAGATGGCGGTGATGTACTCGGCTATCGCCAACGGAGGCACGGTATGGCAGCCGCGGGTGTCCAAGGCAATCATCAGCAGCAGCGGCGAGTTGATCGAGACCACCAAGCCGCAGATCGCCGGAACCCTCAACGCTCCCCCGAAGGTGCTGGCCTACGTCAAGAATGCGCTCATCGGCGTGTCGACCAACGGCACGGCGGCCAAGGACTTCAAGGGCTTTCCCCTGGCTGCCGTGCCCATCGCCGCGAAGACCGGCTCGGGCCAGCAGGTGGGCAAGGACCCCGCGACCTGGGTGGCCTCCTACGCGCCGGCCAACAAGCCGCGGTACGCGGTGGTGATGATGGTGAACCAGGGTGAGACCGGGTCCACCACCGTGGGGCCAAGCGTCCGTGCCATCTACGAGGCCCTCTTTGGAATTAACGGCATGACGGTCGACCCGGCGCAGAGTGTGCTCGTGGGCGGAAGCCCGCGTACGAGCCTGCCCGAGATCCGTCGTGACGGCACCATCGTGTTCCCCGAGATGGAAGGTCAAGGATGAGCCTCGACCTCCCGGCGGGTGAATCGACCCGAATGAGCCCCACGTCGACCCGGCTCTACTCGGCGTGGTGGCGCTCCTACGACTGGCTGCTGCTGCTGGCGGCGGGGGCGCTGTCGTTGGGCGGCGCAGTGGTGGTCTGGTCGGCGAGCCTGGCGGATATGGCGGTATCGGCGGGGGACCCGCTCTACTACCTGAAGCGTCACCTGCTGAACCTCGTCATCGGAGTGGCCCTCGGCCTGGTGGCCTCTCGCATCGCGTATCCCCAGTTGCGCGCCTATACCCCTGTTCTCTACGGGATCTCGGTGTTGGGGCTGGTGGCGGTCCTCCTGGTCGGAACCTCCATCGCCGGCGCGAAGGCGTGGATCAAGCTGCCGGGCGGCTTCACGATCCAGCCCAGTGAGTTCGCCAAGGTGGCGATCATCCTCGCGTTGGCGTTCATCCTGGGAGAGAAGCGAAACGAGCAGGACGAGCCGCGGGGCGGTGACGTGGTGCTGGGGTTGTTCGTGGCGGCCATCCCGGTGGTGCTCGTCCTGCTACAGAACGACACCGGAACCGTGCTGGTGATGGGCACGATCATCATCGCGATGGTGGCAGTGTCAGGAGCTCCTTCCCGCTGGGTGGTCGGACTTTTCGCTGCCGCCGTGATCGGTGGTTTCATCGCCTTCCGCTTCCTGCTGAAGGACTACCAGATCCTGCGGCTCACCTCATTTCTGAACCCTGAGACCAGCGCCCAGGGTGGGGGCTTCAACGTGGCGCAGGCCCGCATCGCCATCGGTAACGGGGGTCTGTCGGGGCAGGGACTGTTCCAGGGCGAGCAGACCCAGGGCAACTTCGTGCCGGTCAACGAGAGCGACTTCGTGGTCTCCGTGGTCGGTGAGGAGCTCGGTTTCGTGGGCATGATGGTCCTCATCCTGCTGCTGGCCATCGTGCTGTGGCGCGGTGTGATGATCGCCCTCCGGGCCAGTGACCTCTTCGGCCGGCTGGTGGCCACCGGGGTCGTGGCGTGGATCGCCTTCCAGGCATTTGAGAACCTCGGCATGAACGTCGGCATCATGCCGGTTACCGGGGTGCCCCTGCCGTTCGTCTCCTACGGAGGCACCTCCATGTTTGCCAGCTGGATCGCCATCGGGCTCCTGCAGAACGTGTATCTGCGGTCTCAGGAATGACGCAGTAGTCTGCCAAGGTGACTATCTTCCTCGGCGCTTCGTCGTCCTCGAGTGCCCCCACCGCCCCGCGACCCCGCGACGCGCCGGTGTTTGACCGCCTCGAGCGGCTGCTGCCCTTCGTGCAGAAGCCTGTTCAGTACGTGGGGGGCGAGGTCAACGCCCAGATCTCCGACTGGGACGCGTGCAACGTCCGCTGGGCGCTGATGTATCCCGACGCGTATGAGGTCGGTCTGCCCAACCAGGGCGTCCAAATTTTGTACGAGGTGCTTAACGAGCAACCCGACACCCTGGCCGAGCGAACCTACTCGGTGTGGCCCGACCTCGAGGCGCTGATGCGCGAGCACGGGGTGCCGCAGTTCACCCTCGAGTCACATCGGCCGGTGGGGGCGTTCGACGTGCTGGGCCTGAGCTTCTCGACCGAGCTCGGCTACACGAACATGCTCACGGCCCTCGACCTGGCGGGCATCCCCCTGCACAGTGTCGACCGTGATGAGTCGCATCCCGTGGTGGTGGCGGGCGGCCACGCCGCCTTCAACCCCGAGACCATCGCCGACTTCATCGACGTTGCTGTGGCCGGTGACGGCGAAACAGTGGTGCTGGCCATCAGCGAGGTCGTGCGCGAGTGGAAGGCCGCTGGCAGTCCCGACGGCCGCGACGAGTTGCTGCTGCGCCTTGCCGGTCTCGACCACGTGTACGTGCCCCGCTTTTACGATGTCGAGTACCTGCCCGACGGCCGCATCCGGCGCGTGGTGCCCAACCGGCCCGACGTCGCCTGGCGCGTGGCTAAGGCCACGCTCATGGACCTCGACGCTTGGCCCTACCCCAAGACCCCCCTCGTGCCCCTCGCCGAGACCGTGCACGAGCGGGCGTCGGTCGAGATCTTCCGGGGCTGCACCCGGGGCTGCCGCTTCTGCCAGGCGGGCATGATCACCCGTCCGGTGCGAGAGCGCTCGATCACCGGAATCGGCGAGATGGTGAAGGCCTCGGTCGACTCGACCGGCTTCGAAGAGGTGGGGCTGCTGTCGCTCTCGAGTGCCGACCACTCCGAGATCGCCGCCGTGGCCAAGGGGCTT
>WLOZ01000337.1 GCA_009699025.1 Actinomycetota bacterium | reverse complement strand
CGCGGCCGAGGTGGCTGAGGTACTCGGACTTGAGGTGCGCGTGCTCGAGGGGGTTGAGGAGCTGCACGTGGGTGTGCACGAGGGCAGTCACGACGATGATGTGGCGCCGATCGCGATGGAGGTGTTCGGTCGTTGGATGCGTGAAGGCGACCTCGAGCACGGATTCCAGGGCGGCGAGACCGGTCACCAGATCGCTGCACGCATGTCGGAGGCACTCAACCGCGTGGCCGACGCCCATCCAGATGAGGCGATCGTGGTGGTGTCGCACGGTGGGTCGATGGCCGTTGGCGTGGCAGCACTGTGCGACAACATCGGGGTCGAGTTCGTGGGCGAGCACATGCTGCGCAACACCGACGTGGTCGAGATTGTGCGCAGCGATGCAGGCTGGCAGTGCGTGGCGTGGGCCGGACGCGTACCCGAGATCTAGGCCTCTCCGCGGCGCGTCCAACGGAAGAAGACCACTGCGAGCACGAGGCCGGCGACGCACCACGCACCCAGCACCAGCGCGCACCGACCCAGCTCCCAGGTGCCCGCAACCTCGAGGGCTTGAGCAGACTCGGGCAGAAACACGCTGCGCATCGCCTGGGTGAGCCACTTGAGCGGAAACAGCGAGGCGAAGACCTGCATCCAGTGCGGCAATTGGCTGAACACGAAGAACACGCCCGACGTGAACTGCAGCACAAGCACCACGGGCGACACGATCGCCGAGGCGCCCTTTCCCTCGCGCGGCACCGCCGAGAATGCGATTCCGAGCAGCGTGCAACATACGAGGCCGAGCACGCTCACCCATGCAAACGTGAACCACTGGGTGGCGGTGTCGGGTAGGTGCAGGCCGTAGAAGAGTCGGCCGACCAGCATCAGCAGGGTCACCTGCGCGATGTAGGCGACAAAAACTAGTCCGACCTTGCCCACAAAGTAGGCGAGCTTGGGCATCGGCGTTCCCTGCAGCCGCTTCAGCGTGCCATCTTCACGTTCGAGCGGGATGGAAATTGCGAGGTTCTGGAACGACGTGTACACGATGCCCGAGGCAATCATTCCGGCCACGAAGTACTGGGCGAAGGTGATGTCGCTGCTAGCTCCGAGGCTCTGGCTGCCGAAAACCGAGCCGAAGATGACGAGCAGCAGCACCGGAAGGAGGAAGTTGAACACCGCTGACTGGCGGTCGCGGAAGAACTGCTTGAGCTCGATGCTCACGCGGCGCATTCCGAGGGCCCACGCGCCGGGAGGCGCGAGGGGCGTTCGCTGAATGGCGCTCACTCGGCGGCCTCCGGCCCAACGAGCTGGAGGTAGACCTGCTCAAGGGTGGGGCGCGTGACCGACAGCTCGGGCACGTCGCCGCCGAGCCGGGCGGATGCCTCAAG
Organism: Actinomycetota bacterium; assembly: GCA_009699025.1. The sequence continues at coordinate 2,278 of WLOZ01000337.1, read as the reverse complement.
CACGACCTCGGTGGGATGGGGCGTATCGACGACTCGCACCTCGCCAGCCTCAAGCCAGCTCACGCGGGCGGTTCCGCGCTGGCGCCCTCCGAGAGTTTCGGGATCGCCGCACGCGAGCACTCGGCCCGCCGAGATGACGGCAACCCGCTCGGCCAGGTGCTCGGCCTCCTCGAGGTAGTGGGTGGTGAGCATGATCGTGGTGCCCTCGGCCTTGAGCGCCTTGATGAGGTCCCAGAAGCCGCGACGCGCCTCGGGGTCGAAGCCGGTGGTGGGCTCGTCGAGGAAGAGCAGCTCGGGTCGGCCGATGATGCCCAGGGCTACGTCGAGGCGTCGGCGCTGACCGCCCGACAGCGTGGCGTTCTTGGCGCTGCGCTTCTCGGCGAGTCCGACCCACTCGATGACCTCATCGGGCTTGCGAGGCTGCGGATAGTAGCCCGCGAAGTGACGCACCGACTCCTCCACAGTGAGGTCGCCGAGGTCGCGGTCACTCTGCAGCACGATGCCGATGCGTGACTTCCACAGGGGGTCGGCGTGAGCGGGGTCGGTGCCGAGCACCCGCACCTCTCCTGAGTCGCGACGGCGATAGCCCTCGAGAATCTCGGTGGTGGTGGTCTTGCCTGCGCCGTTGGGGCCCAGCAGCGCAAAGCACTCGCCGCGGCTCACCTGCAGGTCGACTCCGTCGACAGCCCAGAGGTCGCCGTAGCGCTTGCGCAGACCGGTGACGTCGATGGCGAGGTCAGCGGTCATGGAGTGAGTCTGTCATCCCCGGCCCCCGGTAGGCTCGCGGTCGTGCGCTTGGTCATTGCCCGCTGCTCGGTCGACTACGCCGGTCGGCTCAGCGCCCACCTGGCCGAGGCGGTGCGCCTCATTATGGTCAAGGCCGATGGCACCTTCCTCATCCACGCCGAGAGCTCGCACCGGCCGCTGAACTGGATGACAGCGCCGTGCTCGTTGGTGGTAGCGACCACGGCCGACGCTCCCGATGTGTGGACCGTGACCAACAGGGGAGGCGAGACGCTCACCATCACGATGCTCGAGGTACTGCATGACAGCGACCATGACCTCGGCGTCGACCCTGGGCTCGTCAAGGATGGTGTCGAGGCTCAACTGCAGGAACTTCTGGCCGCGCAGGTTGAGCTGCTGGGTGAGGGCTGGAGGCTGGTGCGCCGCGAGTACCCCACGGCCATCGGTCCGGTCGATCTGCTGTGCAAGGACATCGACGGGGTGTCGGTGGCGGTCGAAATCAAGCGGCGCGGAGAAATTGACGGGGTCGAGCAACTCACCCGCTACCTCGAGTTGCTCAACCGCGACCCGCTGCTCGCCCCGGTGACTGGAATCTTCGCCGCCCAGGAAATCAAGCCGCAGGCACGCACACTGGCTGAGAACCGCGGTATTCGCTGCGTGGTGCTCGATTACGACGTGATGCGCGGCATCGACGATCCCGACTCGCGGCTGTTCTGACGCATTCGGCCGAGCGTGGCTCGCCCTAGCCCGCGCTGCCGGCGAGCTGTGATCCGATGATGAATCCACCGATCGCGCTGAGGGTACACAGCGCCAGCCCGGCCACGGCTGCGCCACGGCCGCGGCGGTTACCGCTGGGGGCGGTCGCAGCGAGTCCCACGAACGCAAAGACGAGTCCGGCGAGGGGGCATAGCAGCGACAGAACGATCGACCACACCGCTGCCTGCGACAGGGGCCTCAGGTGCGTCGGAATTGCGGCGCCCGCGCTGGGCATCGCCCCGTACTGCGCCGGATAGGGAGGCGGGAGCAGGGGCTGGGCGGCCGCGGCGTCGGGCGGCGGCATGGTGGGGGGAGGGGTCAGACCCGGTGGCATGGGCGGGGGAGTGGCGTTGCGCGGCGGGGGTGCGTACATGGGAGCGCCGTCGGCGGGCATGCCCTCGAGCGGCGCAACGTGGTCGGTCCAGGCCGTGCCGTTCCAGAATCTCTGCTGGCGAGGGTTTTCGGGGTCGATGTACATGCCCGGCGGCGGAGTGGCGGTCATGGATCCCCGATTCGTAGTCGACGTGAGAGATGGCTCCAGAGTAGTGCGGTGCCGCCGAGGAACCTTCCCCTGAGGCCCTGCTTTGACACACGCCCTGCAGAGGCCCCGCTGAGGCGCCACACTAGGTCAATGACTCACGGAGCAAGCTACGACTACGTCATCGTCGGTGCCGGCAGCGCTGGGTGCGTGCTGGCGGCCCGACTCAGCGAAGACCCCTCGGTGTCGGTGCTGGTGCTCGAGGCCGGGCCGCCCGACGACGCTGACCTCGTGAAGGCG
>WLOZ01000336.1 GCA_009699025.1 Actinomycetota bacterium | reverse complement strand
GACGGTGTTCTCCTTCGTCCTGGGCGCCTCGACCCTGGTGTTCCTCTGGAACGTCTACCGCACGTGGCGCCATGCGCCGCTGGTCACGGTCGACGACCCATGGGGCTGGGGGTGCTCGCTCGAGTGGGCGACCAGTTGTCCGCCCCCGCGCCACAACTTCGTGTCGCTGCCGCCGATTCGCAGTGAGCGGCCCGCGTTCGACCTCCATCACCCCGAGCTTGCCATCGCGGACCTGCCGGTGGGCAAGAACATCCTCGACAAGGTCGGCGGGCCCAACCTTGAGGGGCTGAAGAAGTGAAGGTTGAGGGCTGGCTCTTCGCGCTGGGCTCGGGCTTCTACGCCGTCGTTGCCGTGGCGTACTGGTTCATCACCGGCGAGATCGTGGGCACCACGGCACTCACGCTCACGGCCGGGCTCGCAGCCCTGGTGGGCTTCTACACGCTGTTCACCGGACGCAGGGTCGGGGTACGGCCTGAAGACCGCTACGACGGTGAGATCGCCGACGCCGACCCCGACTACGGCTTCTTCAGCCCGCACTCGTGGTGGCCGCTGGTGATCGGAATCGGTGCGATGTCGACCGCGATCGCCTTTGCCTTCACGACGTGGTGGATGATCCTCTTCGGATTCTGCACCATAGTCTTCGGGGCCATCGGCACCGTGTTCGAGTACCACCGCGGACCGTACGCCTCCTGACACGCCTCCTGACCTCACGCCTGGGCACGGACTACTCGTCCGACACGCCCGAACGCTCGACCGTCAGACACAACCAGTCCGGTGCCCACGTAGCATGGGACTTGACGTCAGCGCTCACGAAGCGGACGCGGCGTGCCGATGGTGAGGCTATGACTGTGGCGGAGGTATGACGGTGAAGCAGTGGCGGCAGAGGTCAGCGATGGTTCGTCTGCCGGCCTTCGGCGCGCTCATCGGTGCCGGCGTGGTCACCCTGGCCTCCTGCGGACTCGCCGACGTGTCGATGAGCGCGGTGACCCACCGTACGCCCACCTCGACGGCGACCGTCTCAATCACCCCCACCGTGGATGACACCGAAGTGCTTCCAGGCTCGCCGGTCAAGGTGGAGGCGCAGCAGGGTCGGCTCACGTCCGTCAAGGTGGTCAGCGCCGATGGCACTCCTCTGAGAGGGACCCTGTCGAGTGACTCGCGCAGCTGGGTCTCGGTGGACCAGCCCCTCGGGTACGGGGCCAAGTACTTCGTGGAGGCCACCGCAATGGACCGCGAAGGGCTCACCACGTCGAAGCGGGAGCAGTTCAGCACCATCGTGCCCGATCGCATGGCGGCGGTCGAGTCGCTCGACCCGGTGGCCGGATCGACCTTCGGGGTGGGCATTCCCCTGACGCTCACCTTCAACCGCGCCATCGACCGCAAGGCGGAGGTCGAGAAGCATCTCGTCGTCATCACCCCCACCTCGATCGAGGGTGCGTGGCGCTGGCTGTCAGACGACACAGTGCAGTACCGGCCCACGACGTACTGGCCGGGCAACATCGACATCAAGGTGCAGGCGAACCTCCTGGGAGTGCAGGTGGGCCCGGACGTGTGGGGCGAGAAGAACGCCTCGTACGTCTTCCACACCTCGGACTCCATCGTCGGTCGGGTCGACATGGACAAGCACACGCTCACCGTGCGTCGCAACGGCAAGGTGATCCGCACGATCCCGATCACCACAGGCAAGCCAGGCTTCGAGAGCCGCTCCGGGGTCAAGGTGGTGCTGACCAAGGAACGCACGCGCCTGATGGACGCTGCGAGCGGTGGCACCGACCCCACCAGCCCGGAGTACTACCGCCTGACGGTTGAGTACGCGATGCGCCTGACCTGGTCGGGGGAGTTCCTGCACGCCGCCCCCTGGTCGGAGGGCTCGCAGGGGTACGACAACGTGAGCCACGGTTGCACGGGCATGAGCACCAGCAACGCCGAATGGCTGTACGGCATCAGCAGCTTGGGCGACGTCTACGAATACGTGGGCAATGACAGGCAGATGGGCACCGGCGACAACGGGATCACGGTCTGGAACGTCACCTGGGACGAGTGGCTGGCAGACTCCCGGGCCAAGGCCGTGATGACCACTGAGGCGTCTCAGACCTGACAGGGGCTAACCTCCCCGGGTCACGGGAAGGTGGCAGCCCAGATCTCCACGAACTCACCCACATGGTGATTGTCGTGCTCGAAGTCGACGTGTCGGGCCCCGCCGCTCTCGGCGTGGTCCCAGATGGCTTGGCGGTTCGGGCAGGTGCGCCACGCGTCTAGCTGTTCGGGAGTCCAGTCGCCCTCGCTCAGCACGATCACGTGCGTGGGATCGTCGCTGCTCTGAAACCCGCGCAGGCTCACGGGCGGGGTGCACATGCTGCCCGCGGGGCAAAGCCTGCGATGCTCGAGGTTCTCACGCTCTCGGTCAGCCATGAAGGTGGCGGCGTCTGCAACAGAGAGTCTCATGATGTGGGTCGCCATGGCTAAGCCTCCAAGGATGTGTGGATCTGACGGAAACCCCGATGGTCGGCACGTCCCGATTGCTCGGGTTGCTGGACGTCAACCGGCATCGCTCTGGCCGGAGACTCGTGCCAGGTCAGTGCTGGTGGGGGTTGCTCTCGTGCCCGCCGACGGCGGGGGAGTGCAGCACCGGCTCTGACGTGATCTCGAGGTTCTTGAAGTCCTCGAGCACCGAGCCGTGGTCGTGGAGCTCGTGAGCGGCGTGAGCCTCGGCCGCCGCGAGCTCCTCGGGCGACGGGAGCGCCACGTTGTCGCCGTAGTACCAGCGGGAGAACCGTGCCTGAGCTCCCTTGACGGACCGCAGCGGCCTCGCCACCCCGTTCTCGTCGACGCCAGCCTCGATCGCGATGGGCGCGTGGTCGACCTTGCCCAGGATCTTCGCCCGGTCCTTGGCGGGCAGGGGGATGTGGATCTCGATGAACTCACCCTCGGGGGTGCGCAGGATGTTGCCACTTTCGATGCCGTGCAGCAGCTTCTCCCGATCGCGCCTCTGCAAGGACAGGCAGATGCGCTTGGTGATCACGAAGGCCAGGGCCGGCACGATGAAGATGGCGACCCGCAGGGTGTAGGTGATGGCGTTGATCGACAGGCCAAACGTCGTGGCAAGGATGTCGTTGCCGCCCGAGATCCACAGCATTCCGTAGAAGACAATGGCCATCACTCCGATGGCTGTTCGGGTGGGCACATTGCGGGGACGGTCGAGGATGTTGTGCTCGCGGTTGTCACCGGTCGCCCACTTCTCGATCCACGGGTAGACGCCGAGCAAGGTGAAGATGATGCCTGGCAGGACCACCGTGGGCAGGAGCACGTTCCAGCTGATGCTGTAGGCGCCGATGTTCCATTCCCAGTTGGGAGTCAGGCGCACCGCACCGTCGAGCCATCCCATGTACCAGTCGGGCTGGGAGCCAGCGCTGACCTGGTCGGGGGTGTAGGGGCCGAATGCCCAGATGGGGTTGATGGTGACCAGACCGGCCATCAGCGTGGTGACGCCGAAGACGATGAAGAAGAAGCCGCCCGCCTTGGCCATGTACACCGGCAGGAGGGGGAAGCCCACCACGTTCTTCTCGGTGCGGCCCGGACCGGGGTACTGCGTGTGCTTCTGGTGCCACACCATCATGAGGTGGGCGCTGATGAGCGCCAG
>WLOZ01000335.1 GCA_009699025.1 Actinomycetota bacterium | reverse complement strand
GCGCGTGACATCAGGCCGCGCGAGCACGCGCCCACCGCCTCGAACGCATCAATAATGGTGACGTCTTTCTCGGTACCGTCGGACAGCTTCACGTGGCCGGGAAGGATCGAACCCGCATAGAGGAACACGCTGGCCACGTCGAGGCGGGCCGATGCCATCAGCATGCCGGGCAGGCTCTTATCGCAGCCCGCCAGAGTGACCATGCCGTCGAGCCGCTCGCCCTGCATCACGGCCTCGACCGAGTCGGCGATGATCTCGCGGCTCACCAGCGAGAAGTGCATGCCCACGTGGCCCATCGCGATTCCGTCGCTGACCGAGATGGTGCCGAACTGCAGCGGATAGCCACCCGCGGCGTGCACGCCCTCCTTAGACGACTTCGCGAGCCGCTCGAGCGACAGGTTGCACGGCGTGATCTCGTTCCACGACGACGCGATGCCGATCTGGGGCTTGGCGAAATCCTCGTCGCCCATGCCCACTGCTCGGAGCATTCCTCGGGCGGCGGCCCGCTCGAGCCCGTCGGTGACGTCCTTGCTGCGTGGCTTCATGTCAGTCATGGGGCCAGCCTAGGGCGTAGGCGGCGGCGATGTCCGCTCCGGTAGGTTGCCCGACAGGGGACAGCTCGCTCACCCCCGTCGAGGAGATACACGAGGCCCGAGAGGCACCCCATGCAGACTCGAACGATCGGGAGCAGCGGACTCACCGTGGGGGCTATCGGCCTCGGCTGCATGGGAATGTCGCACCTCTACGACTCCGCCGGCCGCGACGATGCGCGCTCAACCGAGGTGCTCCGTGAGGCGCCCGGACTCGGCGTGACGCTGATCGACACCGCGGCGGTGTACGGCCCCTTCCTCAACGAGTCGCTGGTGGGCGCCGCCCTCGAGGGCCGCCGTGACGAGATTGTGCTCGCCACCAAGTGCGGGCTGTACGTGAATGCTGACGGCGTCACCGTGCGCGACGCCCGACCCGACACCATCATCCGCGAGTGCGACGAGTCATTGAGGCGGCTGCGCACCGACGTGATCGATCTCTACCAGCTACACCGGGTCGACCCCGACGTTGCGCTGGAGGACTCCTGGGGAACCATGGCCGACCTGCAGCGACAGGGCAAGGTTCGCTTCATCGGGCTGTCGGAGGCGACCCTCGACGAGGTGAAGCTCGCCCACGCGATCGCTCCGGTTACCTCGGTGCAGTCGGAGTTGTCGCTGTGGACCCGCCAGTGGGTCGACGACGTGCTGCCGTGGACCGCCGCGAACGATGTGGCATTCCTGCCGTACTCGCCGCTCGGCCGCGGATTTCTCACCGGTGCGATCACGGCGAGCACCGAGTTCGCGGCCGATGACATGCGCGCCGGAAACCCGCGCTTCCAACCCAGCGCGCTCTCGGCCAACCAGGCGCTCGTCGACGATGTTCGAGCAATCGCTGTTCGCCATGACGCCACCCCGGCCCAGGTCGCGCTCGCGTGGGTTCTCGCGCAGGGGCCACAGGTCATTCCGATTCCCGGAACCAAGCGCTCGGACCGGCTGAGGGAGAACGCTGCTGCCGCTGACCTCACACTCAGTGTCGACGAGTTGCGACAACTCACCGACCTGCCCTCCGCGGAGGGCACTCGGTACTGAGGTGTGCCGATGGACTGAGCAGCGCGGTCGTTGTGGCGTACTTTGTGGGGAGTGCACGACCATGGGGGAGAATACGTGAGCAACAAGCCGTCGCTCAGGATGTGGGGCTCATGGTGTCTGGTGCTCCTCGGAACCCTGGTGCTGGCACTGCCATCACCAGCGGGTGCGGAGGGGTCACGAGCCGACCCTGCCCCGGCTCCCCCACTCCACTGTAGGAGCACCCAGTCGGTGCTCGACTTGGTCATCAACTCATCGCGCGACGACATCAATTCCGGCAGACTCACCATCCTGGGCGCGACAGTGCCTGTTGACCTGAGCGCCCTCGACTTCTCGACCAGCCCTTTCGCTGACCCCGGCAGGGCCATGTGGTGGCGCTCACTGGCGTGGCTGGCGGTCCTGTGGCTTCCCGAGGGACGGTCCGCCCCTGACACAACGATTCCCGATCCAATTGGGGCGATCGTCACCGCGATGGGCAACACTCCAGATCCCGGCTGGGACACGCCCGAGGCGCGCAGCCTCGCAATCGCGTCCGGATGGGACGAAGCCGCCAACACTCGCCGGGAGCAGACGCTGAACTGCCTCTTCGAACTCAGCGGCGATGAGCGCTTGGTACCGCTGCTGACCGCACTGGCCCAGGCGAACCTCGATCCCGAGCGCTATTACGGACCTCCGACCCGAGTCGCCCACAACCACGGGACGATGGCCAACCTCGCGCTCATGGATACAGCCCACCTTCTCGGCGACACCGAACTCGCCACCCGACCCAGAGCCAGACTCCTGGAAGCGGCTCACCGAGTCTTCACTGCGCGCGGCTACACCTTCGAGCAGTCCAGCGACTACCTCGAGTTCAACGTGCAAATGTGGACTAGCGTCGCTGCCCTGTTTTCGGCCGACCCGACAACTCCGGTCGAGACTCTCGCGGCGCTCACTGCCGCACTCTCACGGGCCAGGACGATGGTCGCCCACCTTACCGACCCCACCGGACATCCTGCCGCCTACGGTGATTCGCGACGCAGCCCGCGACCCGTTCCACCCGCGCAGCAGTCCTTCACCACGCGCGACGACCAGGGCGGCATCGCGGCCGGACGCTGGTCGTGGACCAACCGCCTCACCAGTTGGTGGTCGCTGCGCTACGGACCGCCCCGCCGCATGCACGGCCATCAAGACCACGGCTCGGTCAATTGGTCGACGCTGGGGGTTCCGGTGCTCGTCGACCCTGGCTACCTCGGCAATGACCCCGCTCTTCCCCTCGTCGCGTGGCAGTCGTCGCCCGCCGCCCACAACGTCGCCGTTCCTGACGACGGGAAGACGCGTGCACAACCGGCCTCGAGCACGATTGTTCGTCGGTGGCGCGACGGGCGCGTCGACGGCGTGGTCGTCGCGGTGGCGACCTGGGCGAAGCCGCTAAGAACCATGATCATTGTGGACGATGCCCGGCGCTCGTTGACACTCACCACCATCATGCGGGGCGCGTTCACCACCCACCTGCACCTCGATCCTTGCTGGACGCAGATCCAGCCCACTGCCACGGCGCGACGATTTTCCTGCAGGGGCCGAGTGCTCACCGTGGAGGTTGGCTCCCAGCAGACCACCGTCTACCGAGGCTCGACCGACCCCATCGCAGGTTGGGTGTTCTCCACCGCACAGGTCAGCACCCCGGCGATCGAACTAGCCATCGCTGGCCTGAAGAGTCAACAACTGACCCTCACCGTGAGCCGCTCGACCACCAGCCCGACGCCTTCCTGAGGCGCCCTAAGCAACGCTCGCGGTTCGCTCGACTTCTGCTCGAGAGGCTTGCGCACGCCCAGCCAGCGCCTGCTCCATCGCGTCGAAGGCCTCCATCAGTTGCCGCATGGCCACGCGGGAACGCTCGCGGGCGAAGGCAGGGTCCTGGCCAACCAAATCTGCCAAGGCGCGCCGCCTCAGGTCGATCATCCCATCGGGGGTGGTCTGCTCGCGCACGACGGTGATGGGGCTGACAGCGCGCTCGGCGAAGGCAACGACGTCCAGGCCCGCGGGGATCTGCAGG
>WLOZ01000334.1 GCA_009699025.1 Actinomycetota bacterium | reverse complement strand
GGTGACGGTGTAGGGCGTCGTCGTCAGATCGACCGTCTTAACAGAATGGTTATTCGTGTCTGCGATGTAGAGGGTGGTTCCAGCACTATTGAGGGCCAGCCCGGTCGGGCCGTTCAGGCCGGTGACCACGTCGGAGACAGTGAGGGGACTCACCGTGAGGTCGATCTTTTCGACGCGGTTGTTGCCCGTGTCTGCGACATAGAGGATGGTGCCGGCACTGTTGACCGCGAGCCCCTTGGGAGCATTGAAAGGGATGTCGAGAGTAGTGACCACGCCTTGGCCGTTTACACCCCCGTCACACTGTGTCAAACCCGCAGAATTGGTCCAGCAACTTTGAGTGGTGATGTTTGCATTTGGGGTCGGATTCACGACCTTGCGCACGCGGTTGTTCCCTGTGTCAGCAACGTAGACGACACCAGTGTTGGCGACGGTCACGACAGCGGTGGGGTACTTGAACTGGGCGGTGGTTCCGGTTCCGTCGGCACGTGTGTAGTTCAGTGACAGGACGCCACCGTTGTTGACAAGGGGCATCTTGCCCGCGAGAGGCGACACCCAGGCCCCAGTGCTGCCGCTGGTGAGGGTTCCTGCGGTGTTTCCGACGGTTCCTCGAACCACCGAGAAGGTGGCCCCGGCGACGAGCACGAGCGCCAGTATGCCGACCATGGTCAGGCGGCGGGTGCGGCGGGTGCGGCGGGTGGTGGTGGTGGCAGGAGTTTCTGGTCCCATGCCCGTGTCGCGCTGTGCGTCGGTCATCAGGTGTCCCTCGCTCAGAGTTCATGGATTTTGAGATGAGATTACCGGGCGGGGTGATCAGCGCCCGACGAAACGTTCCGCTAGCGGAACGTGCTGCTCCTCCTGCAACCCTTCCCGGCACCTTTGGTCAATCGGTGACCGTCTCGGGATTCTTTGGTCAATCGGTGACCATGGAAGGCGGGAATCTCGGAAGGGTAGGTCCGGTCGGCCGCGCTGAGAGTAGCGTCGCGTCATGGACGACATCGCGCCTCTCACTCTCACGCCCTCGATCAGCCCCTTCCCCACGTTCCCAGCAGATTTCGTGTGGGGAACAGCCACCGCCGCATATCAAATCGAAGGTGCGTGGAACGAGCACGGCAAGGGTCCGTCGACGTGGGACACCTTTGTGCGTCAGCCAGGAAAGATCATCGGCGGGCAGACCGGCGACGTCGCGTGTGACCACTACCACCGATGGGAGTCAGACCTCGACCTGATGGCTGAGCTGGGAGTCAATGCCTACCGATTCTCCATCGCGTGGTCGCGGGTACTGCCCACGGGAAGCGCGCCGCGCAATGAGGCCGGACTCTCGTTCTACGACCGTCTGATCGACGGGATGCTCGCCCGCGGAATCGCGCCGTACGTCACGTTGCACCACTGGGATCTGCCTCAATCGTTGGAAGATGCCGGCGGCTGGCAGGTGCGTGACACCGCTGAACGTTTCGCCGACTATGCCAGCCTGATGGCCGAGCAGCTCGGCGATCGCGTGAGTGCGTGGATCACCCTGAACGAACCGTTCGTGCTGGCTACCTTCGGCTATTCATTCGGAACTCACGCGCCGGGACGCACGCTGTTCCTGTCGGTGTATCCCGTGGTGCACCACCTGCTACTCGGACACGGCATGGCCGTGCAGGCCCTGCGCGCCGCGGGTGTTACGGCCCCCATCGGCATTACCAACAACCTCACGCCCGTATGGGCGCTGACCGATAGTCCCGACGACCGCGCGGCCGCCGAGCGGCTCGACACCCTCTACAACCGGCAGTGGCTCGACCCGATTCTCTGCGGAACCCAACCCATCGATCCCGAGGTGGCGTACCCCGGATCTGACGTGTCATGTGTGCAACCAGGTGATGCCGAGATCATCGCCACGCCCATCGACTTCCTCGGCGTCAACTTCTACAACCCGCAGCAGGTGAAGGCACCGGGTGAAGGCAACCCCATGGGATTCGAACTCGTTGACATCACCGGGGTTCCTCGCACCGGCTTCAACTGGCCCGTTGTTCCGAGCGCGCTCACCGACCTGCTTGTTGGTCTGCGCGATCGATACGGCGATCGACTGCCACCGATGTACATCACCGAAAATGGAACGTCTGTCGACGACCATGTTGACGACGACGGTCGCGTGCGTGACCCGTTCCGGTGGGCCTACCTCGACCACCACCTGCGTGCGATTGCCGAGGCCATCGAAGCCGATGTTGAGGTGCGCGGGTACTTCTGCTGGAGCTTCATCGACAACTTCGAATGGGCCGAGGGATACGACCAACGCTTCGGTTTGGTGTACGTCGACTTCGAAACTCAGCAGCGAATTCCGAAGGATTCATTTCGCTGGTACCAGCAGGTCGTTACTGGACGAGCTGCTGGAATCGTTCCGGGCGTTCCCCTATGACCTCACCGGCAAGTGAGGCGGCGCTCACTGTGCCGTCGGTTCGAGTGCGTGTTCCGTTTTTGCTCACACTGTCGCTAGCCAATCTCGGCCTGATGCTGGCCTTCTTCACGCCAATTCAAAACCTGCTGCCGCGGCTGTCTGAGCAGATTGCCGGTGCCGACGGGAAGGAGGCAGCGCTGGCCTGGGTCACCGGCGTGGGGGCGTTCGTCGCCATCGTCGCCAACCCTCTCGCAGGCGCGTTGTCCGATCGCACGACGTCGCGGTTTGGTCGTCGCCGGCCGTGGATTCTTCTCGGCGCGCTCATCGGCGCTGTGATGATTGCGCTGCTGTCGACGCAGACCACGGTGGTCGGCCTCGCGGTGCTGTGGGGTCTGGGCCAGGCGGCGGTGAATGCCGCCTACAGCGCGCTCACAGCAGCCATTCCTGATCAGGTGCCAGTGCCCCAGCGTGGTGCGGCCTCTGGCTGGGTGGGCATGAGCCAGACGCTGGGCGTCGTGCTGGGTGTAGCTCTGGTGTCGTTTGTGATCACGGGACTCGCGGGTGGAACGTTCCTCACGGGGCTGCTCCTCGTGGTACTCGTGATTCCGTTCCTGGTGGTACTCAATGACTCGCGTCTGGCGAAGGCCGACCGCCCGCCGTTTCACCTCGGCCAGTTCGTTCGCGACTTCTGGGTGTCACCCCGTAAGCACCCAGACTTTGCCTGGGCCTGGGCCGCGCGATTCCTCGTGTCACTGGGGTCGGCCATGGCAACGCTGTACCTGCTGTTCTTTTTGCAAGATCGAGTGGGGCAACCGCAGGCTGAGGCTGCACAGTCGCAAACCGTGCTGATCGCGCTGTACGCGGTGGGAACGATGGTGACCGCGGTGATCGGCGGCATCGTGAGTGACCGCAGTGGGCGTCGCAAGGTGTACGTCATCGGCGCGAGCATCGTGATGGCGTGCGCGGCATTGCTGCTCGTAGGAACTACCACCATGCAGATGGCGATGGTGGCCGCGCTCATTCTCGGTCTGGGCTACGGGGCCTACCTCGCGGTTGATCAGGCGCTCATCACGCAGGTGCTGCCCCGCGCCGACGATCGAGCCCGCGACCTCGGGGTGATCAACATCGCCAACTCGGCGCCGCAGGTGCTGGGTCCGGTGATTGCCGCGGCCCTCGTCACCTCGTTCGGTGGATACCCCGCGCTCTACGCCGTCACGGCGGTCATCACGCTGCTGGGTGCGGCTGCGGTGATTCCCATTCGCTCAGTGAGGTGAGCG
>WLOZ01000333.1 GCA_009699025.1 Actinomycetota bacterium | reverse complement strand
GCTCAGGGTGCGGTTCTCGCGAAGCACGTCGCGCACGGTGCGGCCGGGTACGAACTCCATCGCGAGGAACACGATGTCGCCGTCGACGCCCTGGTCAAAGACGCTCACGACATTGGGGTGCGAGAGGCGTGCGGCCGACTTCGCCTCGCGCTCGAATCGGGATACAAAGCCGGGGTCCTCGGCCAGAGTGGGGTGCATCACCTTGACGGCCACGACGCGGTCGAGGCGAAGGTCGAGGGCCTCGTACACGGTTGCCATACCGCCGCGGGCAAGGCGCGCGTCGATCCGGTAGCGCGAGTCGATCACCCTGCCGAGGAGGGCGTCGATGACCTGAGTTTCCATAACCCGTTCAGCATACGTTTCGGGTGGGGCGACGCCGGGCAGGCGCCGTCCGGCGGGTCGGGGGCGCGGCGACGGTGCGTCTGATTCGATGGGGGAGTGGCAGGCGAGCGCGCAGACATCGAGATGACCCCGGACGAGGTCGACGCCTTCCTGCGCGCCGGCCGCACGGCCTCGTTCGTGACGCTGGGCCCCGATGGCTTTCCCGATCCCGTGGGCATGTGGTTCGTGGTCATCGACGGCGATGTGTGGATGCGCACCTACGCGAAGTCGCAGAAGGTGATCAACCTCCAGCGCGACCCGCGCGCGGCGATGCTGATCGAGACGGGCGACACCTACGCCGAGCTGCGCGGCGTGCAGCTGACCGGAACGGTTGAGGTGAGCGACGACATCGAGCGCATCTGCGAGGTGTTCGCCGGTCTGATGGTCAAGTACGAGGGCATGGACCCCGCGCATGTGCCCGCGGTGATCGAGGGCTACCGGCCGCGCGCCCCCAAGCAGCGGGCGCTTCGCCTGGTGGTCGAGCGCGCGACTTCGTGGGACCACGCCAAGCAGCAGGCGGTGCGTGGGCCGTGAGTCACCTTGCATACCTCGGCGTGCTGGCGTTCGCCCTGCTGGGCACCGCGTGGCTCGAGGTGTTCCTGCGTACCCGGGTGTACGCGCGCTGGCGGCGCCTGGTGCTCACGGTGCTGCCCGTGGTGGTTGTCTTCGTGCTGTGGGACCTCTACGCGATCGCGCAGGCGCACTGGACCTTCGACCCCGAGCGCACCACTGGCGTGCTCCTGCCGGGTGGCCTCCCGATCGACGAGGTGCTGTTCTTCGTGGTCATCCCCATCGCGTCGGTGCTGACGCTGGAGGCCGTGCGGTCGACCAAGCGCTGGGAGGTCGGCGACGAGGAGGCAGGCACGTGTGTCGACGGGGTGCGTGTGATCGACCACGATGACGGGGGCGGCCAGCGATGACGTACACCCAGCTCGGCCTGATCGCGGTGGTGGTGGTCGCTGTGCTCGACCTGTTCGTGTTCCGCACCCGCCTGGTGCGGCGGCGGGTGTTCTGGACCGCCTACGCGATCATCATCGTCTTCCAGCTCGTCACCAACGGCGTGCTTACCGGACTGAGCATCGTGCGCTACAACGGCGACGCGATCATCGGCTCGTCCACCCCCGTCGACGGCCCGCCTCCCTTCCTCGGCGACGGCCGCATCGCGTACGCACCCGCGGAGGACCTGCTGTTCGGATTCGCCCTGGTGCTGCTCACGCTGGTGCTGTGGGTGTGGTGGGGAAAACGCGGCGTGCAGCGCACCCCGTACAGCGGCCCGCCGGTCGAGTCACTGCGAAAGCCGCTGGGCCACCGCGAGCGTGCCTGAGGCTGGAGGTCAGCCCCTAGCGGCCGAGTCCACGAGCACGGCGCCGGCGGAGCCAGCGTCGACCTCGAGCAGGCCGCCTCCGGTGCTGGGGGGAGTGGGCTTGGAGAACCCGCCGGCGGCCGCCGTCTTGACCGTGTAGCCGACGCCCCACTTCGCCAATGACAGGGGCACAGACTTGGCAGCCAGGGTGAAGCCCTCGCCGAGGGTCAACGAGGTGCCGGCCGCCACGAGGGGGTCAACCCCGAAGAGGGCCAGCTCTCCCGGTGTGAACGCGTTGCCGAAGCCGCTGTTGTCGACGTAGTCCATGCCGAACGAGAAGTCGAGCGCCGGGTCGGCGGCCAAGACATCGACCGGTGCCACGTTCCACCCGGCATACGCGTGCTTGGCCCCGCCCATCACGCCCCCTGCTGCGGCGCCGAAACCCACGGCGATGCCGAAGCTGTCGAGCTTGAAGTTGTCGAATCCTCCGTTGTCGATCGCCTGCTCCACCGTGTTGATCACCGCGCTCTGGGCTGCACCTATGGCAGCGCCCACCGCAAAGGCCTTGGCCGTGCTTCCGATTGTCGCGGCGGCGGCGGGCGCTGCCGCGCCCCCGGTCGCGACAGCCACCACCGCGCCGAGGATGACGGTGAGAGCGAGGCCTACCCACTTGCCCACGCTGAGCTGGCCGGTGTGGTCCTTGCTGTTGAGCGGGTCGCCCGACGCGTACTCGTAGGCGTTGAGCGACCCACCCTGAAGCGGGTCGCGCTGCAGGAAGCGCCCGGTCTCGGGGGAGTACTGCCGGTCCCCGATGGAGTAGGCGTCGTCGCCGACCAGCAGGCGCGACGAACCGGCCCAGCCACGCATGGCCAGGGCGAGGTCGAGGGGCGTGGTCGGACTCGCCACAGCGCTGGTGGAGATTCGCACGCCCCAGGGGTCGTACACGGTGGTGCTCGTGGGCGCGGCGTTGCCCGTGGTGGTCCACGCGGCTGAGCCCTGCAGGTCGGCGTACTGCCACGCCGCGGGGACGCCAGCCGCGTCGAGAGCGACGGTGACCCCCCCGGCCAGCGAGATGAGCTGGCCGACGATCTGGCCCGCGCCGTCGAGCAGCAGGTCGCCAGAGGGTCGCAGCGTCACGCTGGGCCCGCTGGCGGGCGTGTAGGCGATGGAGCCGTCGCCGTTGAAGGCCAGCGTGCCGCGAGGGCCGACGGCGTCGGTGAGACGTCCGCCCGCGTCATACGACAGCGCGGTGGCCCCGATGGTGGTGGTGCGCCCGTGGGTGTCGTAGGCAATGGTGCCGCTCAGCCCGGGCAGGGTGGTTGCCGTGAGTCGGTTGGCGTCGTCGTAGGTGAAGGTCGAGGTGGTGGTGGCACCACCGGCTGCCACCGAGGTCTGCGACTGGCGGTTGCCGTTGGCCCCCGAGGGGCCGGAGAAGTCGAGGGTGGTCGAGCGGGTGGTGAGGGGGATCGTGCCGCTGTGGTGGGCGGCGGTCACCCGGTGGTCGAGGTCGTAGGTGGCCGACATCGTGTAGGTGCCGTCTGGAGCCCGCAGCGTGCGGGTCAGGATCGCGTTCTCCGTCGAGTGGGTGTCGGCCTCCGACAGGGTCGCTCCACCGGCGAAGCCGGCGTAGGTGAGCTGCCGGATGTTGCTGTTGTCGTCGAGCACGATGGTCGACGAGGTTCCGTTCGCGTATCGGGTCACCTGTGGCGTGCCGTCGGCGCGGTAGGTGATCGTCTGCAGCACCGTCCCGTTCACCGCGGTCGACGTGAGTTGGCCGAATCGGTCGTAGGAGTAGGTGGTGGTGCGCGTCTGGCTCTGCGCCGTGGTCTCGGTCATCGATAGCGGCAGGTTCGTGGCGGGGTCGTAGTCGTAGGTCGTCACGGTTCCGCGGCGGTCGGTGGACTGGAACAGTCGCCCGGTGATCGAGATCGATCGCGTGACCGTGGTCGTGTCTCCCTGGGCGACGCT
>WLOZ01000332.1 GCA_009699025.1 Actinomycetota bacterium | reverse complement strand
TGGCACCCCCGGGAAAGGCCGGCTGCCCGGCGTGCGAGCGCATGTCGTGCGCACGCTCAATCAGCAGCAGGTCGGGGCCGAGGTCGCCCTCGCCGAACAGGATCAGCACAGCACCCTCACGACCGTCATGGTCGTCGGGCGGGATGAACCGCGATAGCTGCTCGGCCCGCACCGTGCGCGCGACCTCCGCCACGGGCGTCAGCCAGTCGGGAATGGGCGCCGTCATGCCGGGCCCTCAGTGCGCAGGAGGGCAGCCGCCACCACCGGGTCGGTCGGGCCCTCGCCGTACGACGGGCACATGCTCGCCAGTGGGCAGGCCCCGCACGCCGGCTTCTTCGCGTGGCAGCACCTGCGTCCGTGCCAGATCACCACGTGCGAGGCGTGCGTCCACTCGGGCTTGGTGATGAGCGCGGCGATGTCGCGCTCGATCCGGTCGGCGTCAGTCTCGCTGGTCCAGCCAAAGCGTCGGGCGAGGCGGGCCACGTGCGTGTCGACCGTGATTCCTGGCACGCCAAATGCGTCGCCGAGCACCACGTTGGCGGTCTTGCGACCCACCCCTGGCAGGGTCACCAGGTCGTCGAGCCGCCCGGGCACCTCTCCGCCGAACCGCTCGCACAGCGCCTGCGACAGTCCGATGATCGAGCCCGTCTTGGCCCGGAAGAAGCCCGTGGTCTTGACGAGCTCCTCCACCTGGTCGCGGTCAGCCGCCGCCAGCGCCACAGCGTTCGGGTAGCGCTCGAACAGCGCCGGGGTCACGGCGTTCACCCTGCGGTCGGTGGTCTGCGCGCTGAGCACGGTGGCCACCAGAAGTTCGAACGGAGTACGGAAGTCGAGCTCGCATCGCGCCTCCGGGTATGTGGCGCCCAGCACCTTCACCATCCGACGCGCCCGTCGCACGAGGGTGGTGTCAGGGCCGGTGGTCACCTCTCCAGAGTAGGCCGCCCGGCACTCAAGATTCCCCACCAGATGCCGATACACGAATCACAGCGCAACGGAGCGTGATCGACCACTTCACCTAGAAAGGGGACAGAGCGTGAGCAGCATGCTCGATCCTCAGATGATCCACTCTGACGCAAGCCGTCGCAGTGTCCGCAGCTCGCGAGCCAAGGCCCCAGCCCCCGCGTCGGACGCCGCCTTCGATCACCTCTCGCTCGATGACCTGCGGGCGATGCGCCACAGCCTCACCGACCAGGAGACGCGCGTGTCGTACTGGCGCCGCATTCTTCAGGCCCGCATCGACCTGCTCGAGGCCGGAGATGACCAAGGAGTGGTGCGCAACCTCTCCCGCGTCCTCACCGACGAGCCCTCAGCACACCGGCGTCTGGCTCACGTGACCGTCGACCCGGTCGACGACGTGCTGCCGCTGCCCGACCTCGCCCAGCTCTGGTCACGGGTGCCCAACCCCACCGACCCTGCATCAGTGGCCGCACTCGTTGCCGACCTCCGCGTAGCCGAGCAGCAGATCTCGGTGCTGCGGTCCGAGCTGTTCCTCAGCATCGACGCAGTGACCGCCGAGCTCATCGCACGCTTCCACGACAACCCCTCGCTCGCACTGGTTGCCCTGCCTCGTCGCTGACCCTTGTTTCACGTTGTTGCAGTGATGCGACAGACTGAGCCTCAGATCCCGGCCCCACGAGGGGTCGCCGACCCGGAGGAGCTCAGGTGGAGGTTGTACTCGGCGGCGCGCCGCTGTTCGCAGCGCTTGACCCCGAGGGCGCCACGGCCCTTCGCTCGTCGATGCAGGAGTTCCGGGTCGCCAAGGGTGACGCTGTCTTCCGCGAGGGAGACGATGGTGACCGGCTCTACGTGGTCTCCGACGGCAAGATCAAGCTCACCCATGCCGCACCCGACGGTCGTGAGACCCTGCTTGCGGTGATGGGGCCCGGCGACATGTTCGGAGAGCTCTCACTGTTCGACCCCGGCCCTCGCACGGCCACTGCCTCGGCCGTGGTCGACACCGTGCTCCTCGGCCTCAACCATCAGTCACTGCGCGCCTGGCTCACCGGCCGCCCTGAGGTAGCCGAGGCCCTGCTGCGCGCCCTCGCCCAGCGCTTGCGTCGCACCAACGAGACACTGGCCGACCTCGTGTTCTCCGACGTGCCCGGCCGCGTGGCCAAGGCACTGCTCGACCTGGGTGAGCGCTTCGGCGAGACCCGCCCCGACGGCCTGTTCGTCGAGCATGACCTCACGCAGGAGGAGCTGGCCCAGTTGGTCGGCGCCTCGCGCGAGACGGTCAACAAGGCGCTGGCCGACTTCGTGGCCCGCGGCTGGATCAAGCTCGAGTCGAGGTCGGTCACCATCACCGACGTCGAGCGTCTCGACCGACGCTCGCGCTAGAGGGCCGCCTGATCCCCTGACACGATGGGCACATGGCGCTCACGGTTCGATCTGAGTTCACCGAGCGTGACACTGTCGGCGACTTTCAATGGATGATCGTGCAGCCCGACTATGACGACTGCCTGTTCCTCTTCAATGACAACGAGGGGCAATTCCGCGCGCACCAGGCAAGCGCAGGCACGGAGCATCGGTGCGGCTCAGGCGGAGGCAATGCCGCCATCAGGCCGTACCAATGCCACGTGCCAGCACGCTCCCTAGGCATCCCCACCGGAGAGTGTGGGGGGTACACCGCACTGGACGAGCGGACTCGTTCCGTGATCGACGAGGCCATCGCCCAGCTCGACGTGCTACTGGCCACTGGTCGATACGAGCGTGTGGTGTACAGCTGGGACAGTGCCCGCAAGACGCTGGGCACCGGCATCTTCGAGGTGGCGCGCGAGGTCACCGACTACGTGGTGGAGCAGATCGAGGCGGCGGTGGCACGCACCGCCTCGTCGTCGTGACCGGGCACCAGAGGGATGTGCTTCCGTCGCGAGACAGCGAGGTCGTGGCTACGCCGCCGCAACCGCCATGCGCGCCCACACCTCGGGCGTGACGTCGTCGGGCTGGTAGCCGCCCGCGCCCCCTACCAGGATCGGCAGGGTGGGGAAGGCCGCTCTCACCGAGCACACCGCTGCCTCCATGCCATCGATCGTGTAGGTGAGCGACGACAGCGGGTCGGTGGCATGGCCGTCAGCGCCGGTCGCCAGCATCAGTAGGTCGGGGGAGAACCGACGCACCTCGCCGATGAACCGTGAGACGGCCGCCATCAGCTGGTCGTCACCCGCACCGCCGGGCAACGGCTCGTTGAACACCTCGTGCGACAACTCGTCTGCGTGACCGGTGCCGGGGAAGATCGTCGCGTCGTGCACCGACAGGGTCTGCACCCGGGGATGGTCGCGCAACAGCGCTTCAGTGCCATCGCCGTGGTGAGCGTCGATGTCGATGACCGAGATGCGGCGCATGTCTCCCTCGAGCAGGTGCGTGGCCGTGACGGCAAGGTCGTTGAACACACAGAAGCCGCTGGAATGGTCACGCATGGCATGGTGCTTGGCACCGGCGAAGTGCACTGCCGTGAGGGTTCGCCCGTCGACCAGTGCCTGCGCCGCCAGCATCGTGCCGCCCACCATGCGGTGCGCGAGGTGTCCAAGCTCGGGACGTGGACCGTTCCACTCTCGGCACACTCCCCCCACGATCACCTCGTCGACGTAGGCAGGCGTGTGCACCCGCTCCATCAACTCACGGGAGGGCAGCAGGTCGGAGTGGACCTCGTCAACCCGCAG
>WLOZ01000331.1 GCA_009699025.1 Actinomycetota bacterium | reverse complement strand
GCATTCTTTGGTCAATCGGTGACCGTTTCAGGATTCTTTGGTCAATCGGTGACCATTGGGCCTCCTCTGCACCCCGCTGATCGCGCTGCCATTCACAGCGATGCGTGGTCGACAACGGACTTCCCGTCCCCACTCCCGGCATTCTTTGGTCAATCGATGACCGTTTCAGGATTCTTTGGTCAATCGGTGACCATTGGGCCTCCTCTGCACCCCGCCGCCGATGTGCACTCCGGCGTGATGGGTAGCGGGTTAGCGTGGGGTCATGGCTGACTTCGGCGCGAATGAGATCTCCCGCATGTACACCGAGCAGCGGGCGGAGGCGATCGCCGAGCTCGGTCGATACAACCTGGCCGTGTTCGGCAAAACCGGCACGGGCAAGAGCACCCTCATCAATGCCATCTTTGGGCGAAACATCGCCGCAACTGGCACCGGCCAGCCCGTTACAGCCGGGCTCGAATACTTCGAGCACCCCGACGGGATCCTTGGTGTGTACGACTCCCAGGGCTTTGAGACGGGGCAGTCGGGCGACGAGGTACTGGCCCGGCTCGAGCAGATCGTGGCAGACAGCCGCACCAAGCCCGTCAACGAGCAGATCCACGCCGCCTGGTACACCGTGCGCTGGAGCGACCGTCGCTTCGAGGCGGCCCAGGATTCATTCGTGAGACGCCTTGCCGACCTTCGGGTGCCGGTGATCTTCGTGCTCACGCAGGTGCCCATGAATACTGCGGGGGAGTACCACGCCGACGCCGTCGAGCTGGCCCGCTACGTCGAGTCACTCGCCCTGCCACTGTCGCCCTCGAATCGCGTTTACCTCACGAACGCGCTCGTCGACGAATTCCACGGCACGCCGGTGCACGGGCTCGGCGACCTTCTGGACGCCACCTTCGAGACGGCCCCCGAGGCCGTGCAGAGCGCGCTCACCGCCGCGCAATACATCGACCTGGAGCGTAAAAAACGCCGCGCCACCACAGTCGTCAGGGCCGCTGCGGCGACCGCGCTGGCTACCGGGGCGACTCCCATCCCCTTCTCTGACGCTGCCATCCTGGTTCCCGTCCAAATCGGAATGATCGCGCGCATCTCGTCGGTGTATGGCATCGCGACCCCCACGAACCAGACCGCAAGCCTGGTGGGGTCGCTGATGCTGGCCTCCGGAGCCACCACCGCGGGCCGCTGGATCGTCTCGAGCCTGCTGCGGGTGGTGCCGGGCGGGCAGATTCCGGCCATGGCTATCTCCGGAACCGTGGCCGCCAGCCTCACCACCGCGATGGGGTACGCGTGGATCACCGTATGCGAGCGCGTGCTCGCTCAGGGCGAGTCGCCGTCCGACTCCGACCTCAAGGCACTGTTCCTGTCGGAGTTCCAGCGCCGGTTCCGCCTCGGACGTGACACCCGCACCCCCTAATCGCACAACGCTGCCCGACCACCAATTCAACCGCCACGCCCGCCCTCCCTCGTGAGGGCGTCGGCAACGGATACGGTGGCCGAATGAGCGCCTCAACCGCACCCACTGCCAGTGCAGGCGCCAAGGTCAGCTGGGCCCCGATGGCCGCCATCGGACTCGGCGTCGCGGTGTTCATCATGGACGCCACGATCATCAATGTCTCGCTGCCGTCGATCATCCGCGACCTTCAGATCAACTCGGTCGATGCCGAGTGGATCAGCGCGGTCTACTCGCTCACCTTCGCTTCGCTGCTGCTTGTCTTCGGCCGGCTCGGCGACCGAGTCGGCCGTCGCGCGATCTTCATGGGCGGCGCCCTCGTTTTCGCGGTGTCGAGCGTCCTCGCGGCGCGCACCGACTCGGGGCAGGCCCTCATCGCGGCACGCGCTCTTCAAGGGGTCGGCGGGGCCATGATGGCGCCCACGTCGCTGTCGCTGCTGAACTCGACCTACAAGGGCAAGTCGCGCACCATCGCCTTCGCGATCTACGGCTCGATCATCGGCGGCATGGCCGCGTTGGGACCGCTGCTCGGCGGCTGGCTGACCCAAAACTACTCATGGCGCTGGGCGTTTTACATCAACGTTCCCGTATGTATCGCGATCGTGGTGCTCGCCCTGTTGTTCGTGCCCGAGAGTCGCGACAATCACATGGGGCCACTGCGCGACTACATCGGCGCGGTGCTGTCGGCACTGGGAATTGGCCTGCTGGTGTTCGGCCTCATCGAGGGACGCAACTACGGCTGGTTGACGGCCACCCACGACTACACGCTCCTCGGGCACGAAGGCGCGGCCGGGTCGATCTCCCCGGTCGTGGTGTCGCTGGTGCTGTCGGTGGTCCTCCTGGCGCTGCTCGTCGTGGTGGAGTTGCGCCGGCTGGCTGCGGGTAGGTCAGTACTGCTCGACTTCCGCCTCTTCCGCATCCCCACCTTCGGGCTCGGGTCGCTCGCGGCGCTCATCGTGAGCCTGGGCGAGTTCGGGCTGATCTTCTGCATCCCGCTCTTCCTCCAGTCGGTGCAGGGATTCAGCTCGCTCGGGGCCGGAGCAGTAATCGCCACGCTTGCGATCGGCGCATTCCTGGCAGGCCCCACCGCGGCTAAGTTGGCCGAGGCACGCAGCCCGCGATTTGTCGCGCAGCTCGGCCTGATCCTCGAGATCGTCGGAATCGTTGGCTTCGGCCTCTTCATCTCGCCCACCACCAGCGCGTGGCTGATCAGCCTGTTCCTGATCGTCTACGGCGTCGGGGTGGGCTACGCCGCCGCACAGCTGACCGGGCTCATCCTCGCCGACGTTCCGGTGCAGCAGAGCGGCATCGCTAGTGGCACCCAAAGCACCGCACGCCAGATCGGGGCCGCACTCGGCACGGCGGTACTCGCCACCGTGCTGTTCGTCAGCCTCGCCAACGGCACCGAGACGAGAGTGGCCGAGATTCCGGGCGTCAGCGCCGAGCAGGCGCAGCAGCTCGCGTCGGCGGTCGAGGGCAGTGCGGGCACGATCATCCCCAGCCTCGCAGCCGAGCCCGGAGGTGAGGCCGTCGCCGCGGCGGCGAGCGACGCCTTCGCCGACGCGGTGAGGCACACGGCCTACGTGGCTGCCGCGTTCATCTTCGTCGGACTGCTGGCCACCACGCGACTCCCACCGGGGCGATCGCGCGAGGACGAAATCATCGAGCCCATCCAGGAGGAGGAGACCGCGTGACCGAGGACCTCGATGTGAGGGGCGGTGGCTGGCTCAGCCCCGAGCAGCTCGACGGTGCCCGCGAGTCGCTTCCCATCGTCTACGTCGACGCGGTGCCCGTGAGGGTCGACTACGCGGGAGTCATCACCCATGTGGGCCTCCTGCTGCGCGCCCGCCCCGACGGCAGCATCAGCCGTGCGGTGGTGAGCGGTCGCGTGCTATACCGCGAGCGCATCCGCGACGCACTGCTGCGGCACCTTGAGAAGGACCTCGGCCCCATGGCGCTCCCACGCATTCCGGCGGCGCCCGCCCCCTTCACGGTGGCCGAGTACTTCCCCGATGCCAGCGTCACGGGGTTCCACGACCCCCGGCAGCACGCGGTCAGCCTCGCCTACGTGGTGCCCATCGACGGCGACGTCGAGGTATCTGGCAGCGCACTCGACCTCGCGTGGGTCACGCCCGAAGAGGCCACCGGGCCCGACGTCGTGGTCGAGATGACCGGCGGCCAGGACCGGCTCGTGCGCCTCGCGCTCGCCGCCTGCGGCCGATTGCCCTGAGGT
>WLOZ01000330.1 GCA_009699025.1 Actinomycetota bacterium | reverse complement strand
TCGTCGCCGCGCGGGTGGGTCGGGGGGTGCTGATGCTCGGAAGCGACGAGGCGGTGACCGACGGGCGGCTCGAGGCGGTGGCCGAGGAGCCTGCCGCGTCGGTGGTGGTTACCACCACCGCGCGATCGGTGCCACTGGTGCCCGTGGGCGCGACTCCGGTGACTACCGCGATAGCGGCGGTAGTTCCTGCGACCAGCACCATGCTGGTGGCTCCAATGACTGCCAAGATTGTTGACCGCTTCATGGTGACTCCTTTGTTGAGCATGGGCTCCCTGCCCACTGCCCACGCTAGGTGTCGGCGCTGAAAGTCCGCCCCAGCGCGTGGTAAAGCCTGGGTAAGGCCTGATCGGCACGCGGTGTGCGCGAGAACGTCGTGCGAGGATCGGGGGGTGATGGTTCTGGTAGTCGAGGATGACCCTGGGGTGGGCGTACCCCTCCGAGAGGGGCTCGAACGCAACGGCTTCGACGTGCACCTCGTCACACTCGCCGCATCGGTACTTCCGGCGCTCCACGCGATGCACCCTGACGTCGTTCTGCTCGACCTCGGCCTTCCCGATGGCGACGGGCTTGACGTGCTGCGCGATATTCGGCGAGTCAGCGACGTTCCGGTCATCATCGCCACGGCGCGCGGTCACGAGACCGACCGCGTCATCGGACTCGAACTCGGTTCCGACGACTACGTGGTGAAGCCCTTCTCGGTACGTGAGCTGGCCGCCCGGATCCGTGCGATTAGCCGTCGTCGCCGGGTCGACCCAGACTCGGCCACCACGCGTGTGATGGTCAATCGAAGTCGGCGCGAGGTGACCGTTGACGGCGTGGCAGTGAACCTCACCGCCAAGGAGTTCGATCTGCTCGCCGTGCTGTCGGAGGAGCCGGGCCGGGCGGTGCCGCGCCAAGAGATTTTCTCGCGCGTGTGGGACCCCGTGTGGGTGGGCACCGGCAAGACTCTCGATGTCCACGTGGGCTCACTTCGGAAGAAGTTGGGCGATGCGAGCCTGGTCGAAACCGTGCGGGGCGTGGGCTACCGCCTCGTCGACTCATGACCCGACGGCTCGTGGTGGCCATCGTGGCCGTTGCGGCCGCAGTCGCCCTAGCCCTGGCCATTCCACTCGTGCTGCTCGTGGCTGCTGACCAGCGCGCAGCTTTCGTGTCAGACCTAGAGATCGAGACCCTGTCGGCGGCGTCGCAGCTGTCGTCGCAGCGCCCCTCCGACTGGGCGGCAACCGCGGCCGAAGTGGCCAGTCGCACCGGAGCACGGGTGGTGGTCGTCGACACCGCGCGCAGGCTGGTCGCCGACAGCGACCTCTCGGGCCTCGACCGGGCCTTCGACCGACCTGAGATCGGCCGCGCGCTCGACGGGTACCTCACCTCCGACGTTCGACCGTCGGTGACGCTGGGGGCCGATATCCGCTACGTGGCGGCTCCGGTAGTGCAGAGGCTCACCACCGTGGCAGCGGTGCGGCTCTCGGTGCCTGAGGGAGAGGTGGCCGCGGCGGTGCGCACCACTCAGTACCTGCTCGCGGCGTTCGTACTGGCGGTCATGCTGGCGGCGGCCATCATTGCC
The DNA here is from genome assembly GCA_009699025.1 of Actinomycetota bacterium. The sequence goes on along the minus strand of WLOZ01000330.1, from coordinate 2,114 downwards.
TGGCTGCTGGCACGCTCAATCGCGGCGCCGCTCGACCACCTCGCCGAGGTGGCCGGGCGCCTACCCGACGACCTCAACCTGCGTGCCGATGAGCGGCGGGGGCCGCCCGAGGTCCGTTCCGTGGCTGCAGCGCTGAATGCGACGGCCACCAGGCTTTCCGATCTGGTGAGTCGAACGCAGCGGGTGGCAGTAGACGCATCGCACCACCTGCGTACCCCACTCACCGGGGTGCGGCTTCGTCTCGAGGCGATCGAGGACATGGCGTCGGGCACCCCCGTGGCTGAGCAGGCACAGGCCGCCACCACCGAGGTCGACCGGCTTGCCCGTCGCATCGACCAGGTGCTTGCCCTCGCGCGCTCCGACTCGGGGGCTGCGCCGGTCGAAGTCGTTGACGTCGCGGTCATCGTCGCTCAGAGGGTTGACGCTTTCGGTGACCTCGCACAGTCGTCGGGGCTGAGTATCACGGTCTCCGCCGAGACCGAAGCCGCAGCGTTGGCGCTGCGGGGCTCGGTGGCCCGCAGTGTTGACGAGTTGCTCAGCAACGCGCTCAATTATGCGCGCTCGCGAGTCGACGTACGGGTGGCAGTCGAAGGCACGTGGGTTCAACTCACGGTCTCCGACGACGGCCCGGGGGTCGAGCCCGCCGAACTGGAGCGACTCTTCGAGCGGTTCGCCAGGGGGCGTGACGCCGTTGAGGGGGGCAGCGGGCTCGGCCTCGCCCTCGTGCGCGAAAGCGCGGTGGCCTCGGGAGGTTCTGCTCTTGGCCGTCGTAGCGACCTCGGAGGACTGGCGGTTGAGGTGCGCTGGCCTCGGGCGTGAGACGCACAGTGATGCTGTGATGCTGTGATGCTAGTGTGTCGACATGCGTACGACCCTCGACATCGACGACCACGTCCTCGAGCAGGCCCGGGTGCTGAGCCAGGAACTGCACGTCAGCCTCGGAGCGGCCGTCTCGCTCCTGGCCCGCCGAGGCCTGGCGCCGCGGATGTCAGCGGGGCCGCTTCCCACCTTTGAGGTGTCGGCCGAGATCGCACCGCTGACCCCCTCAATGGTGCGGCAGGCCCTCGACGAATGACCATCCCCCTTCTCGACGTCAATGTGTTGGTGGCGCTGGCATGGCCCAATCACGTGCATCACGTTGCGGCATCTCGCTGGTTCAGTGACCACCACGAGCAAGGCTGGGCTACCTGCCCGCTCACCGAATCGGGCTTTATCCGGGTGTCCACCAACCATCGGATCACGCCTGACGCACGCTCGGTTGACGAGGCCGCCAGCATGTTGGCCGCCTACCGTCAGGTTGTCGGCCATACGTTCTGGACCGACGACGTGTCATTGGCGATGCTGTCGGCACCACTGCGCGGGGCAATCCTCGGACATCGTCAGGTCACCGACGCGCACCTGATTGTGTTGGCGCAGCGTCATCGAGGCACGCTGGCCACCTTCGACGCCGAGGCCGGACGGCTGGCAGAGCGGCTGGGAGCCGACGCTGCTGTGATCACCTCTGGCTGACCCATCGGTATCGCTGAACCCCGCTGGCAGTTAGGCCTTCGCGGCGATGTCCTTGAGCACCTGCTGGCTCGCGAAGCGGCCGGGTGCGCCGCTGACGCATCCGCCGGGGTGGGTGCCCGAGCCGCCCTGGTAGTACCCCTCGATGGGCGTGCGGTAATCGCTGTACCCGGGGGCGGGGCGGAAGAAGTAGGTCTGAGGCGCGAGGTACTCGCCCGCATAGATGTTGCCCTCGGACAAGCCTGTCACCCGCTCAATATCGAGGGGGGTCACCACCTCGCGGTGCAACACGAGGTCGCTGAAGCCGGGGAAGTACGACTCGAGCGTGCGCTGCACGGTGTCGCCGAGATTCTCGCGCTCGGCGTCCCAGGTGCTGCCCTTGAGCTCGTAGGGCGTGTACATGGTGAAGCACGACATCACGTGCTTGCCAGGGGGGGCCATGTCGGGGTCGAGGAACGACTGGATGCAGCAGTCGAGATACGGGCGGTCGGAGTACCAGCCGTACTTGCCCTGGTCGAACGCGCGCTCGAGGTACTCGATCGAGGGTCCAATGCTGATGAAGCCGCGGGACTGGACGGTGCGATCGCCGAGAGCGGGGAAGAGCGGCG
>WLOZ01000033.1 GCA_009699025.1 Actinomycetota bacterium | reverse complement strand
TGCCCACAGGCATCTCCATCGCGCTCCCGGAGGGCTACGCGGCGTTCGTACACCCGCGCTCCGGGATGGCGCTGCGGCACGGGCTCACCGTCGTCAACGCACCCGGAACCATTGACGCCGGGTATCGCGGCGAGATCAGCGTTGCGCTCATCAACCTCGACCCCACCACCCCTGTGTCGGTGGCCAGGGGAGACCGAATCGCCCAACTCGTCGTGAGCCCGGTGTCGTACGCGGTGTTGCACGAGGTTGAGTCGCTGCCCGGATCGCACCGAGGTGGCGGCGGATTCGGCTCCACCGGAGGTTGAGGCTGAGTCAGGTACGGTGGGAGCCGGGGCAGGCGCCCCGAATTCCTTCCATGGCATGGAGTCACAGTGTTCCGACGACGCAAGGACCAGGACCCCGACGAGCTCGAGCCCGATAGTGACGCCGAGTCGGGCACCGAGCCGACTGAGGCTTCCGAGAGCGCGTCCGACGATTCCGATCCTGAGCCGGAGGCCTTGCCCGCCCGGCCCGACGGTCCCTGGGATATCTCCGAGGTCGACGACGATGTCGAGTCAATCGACTTCGGCTCGGTGCGCGTACGTCCGGTCGATGAGATGGAACTCCGACTCGAGGTTGATCAGGCGAGCGGCGCGGTGATGGGTCTCACGTGCGTCACGCCGGTTGGCGCGGTGTCAGTGCAGGCCTTCGCTGCCCCTCGCTCGGAGGGGATCTGGAGCGGAGTCCGCCGCGACCTTCGCAACCAGATCACTGCCTCGGGCGGGCTTGTCGATGAGGTCGAGGGTCCGTGGGGCACCGAGATTCGCACCCAGGTGCCGGCCGACATGCCCGACGGAACTCAGGGCAGTCAGCCTGCGCGCTTCGTGGGAGTCGACGGCCCCCGGTGGTTCCTGCGACTTGTGTTTCTCGGTCCGGCGGCCGTGGAGCCCGAGGCCGCCGCACGACTCGAGTCGATCGCGCGCGGCATCATCGTGGTGCGCGACAGCGAAGCCCGCGCCCCGGGTGACCAACTGCCCATGCGCCTTCCCGACAACGCCCAGCAGCAGGTCGATTCGGAGGTCGATTCGGAGTTCGATTCTGAGGCCGGCGCAGGTGAGCCGGCGTGGGTTCGCGACGACATCAGCCCGTTCGAGCGCGGTCCGGAGATCACTGAGATTCGCTAAGGCGGGCCAGTGCCCTGATGGCGGCTTGGCCGAGCACGTCAGGTCGTCTGCCGCCCAGGTCGCGCGGCAGACTTTCGAGCGCTGACGCTGGAATCACGCTGTGCCAGTGTTCGGCGACGGCACGGGGGTGCAGCGCGTCATCGTCGAGGCACACGATGGCGCTGGGCACTCGAATTGAGGCGAGTTCGGCGGAGGTTGGGCCGGGCGATCGCGAGGCGGTCAGCAGCGAGGCGGCCAGCACTGGGTCGCCGTACCGTGGCCACGATGAAGCGACGGCGTCGACGACCCAATCACGCGGTGACTCGCCCTTCAGCCGCTCGATGATGGCAGCGGAGCCCAGGGACAACACGTCGGAAGCAGCGGCCGCTGTGGCGGCCGCGACGAACGTGGGGGACCCGGTCCAGGCGGGCATCACCAGCAGAAGTCCGCTGATCTCGGTATGCGCCCCAGCGCGGGCCGTCCAGGTGGCCACGGCGTGGGCGCCGAGAGAGACACCCGCGAGGAACGTCACCTCGTCGCCGCGTGCCCGAGCGGCCTCGACCTGTCTGGTGATGATGGTGAGCAGCGTGCGCGTCTCGGCGTCACGATGTTCGATGGCGACGACCTCGTCAACCGCGAGGTCGCCGGCGCGGAAGCATCGGAGCACGAAGTCGCCATCGGAGCCCGCACCGTGCAACGCGAGGGCGATTCGACGGGCCACACAGCTAATCCTGTCGCCATGCCCCGGCGTGGGTGTGACCGACGGGCTCGCTCGCGTCTACGCTGGATCCATGACGTCATCCACAGTCGATCGCGATCCCGAACCGCGCGGAGCCGAGACAGGGCTGCTCGCACGGATCAGGAGGCTCGTGTCGCACGACCAGTCGCGCATTGAGGCCGATGAACTGCATGCCGACGCGCTGGCGTCGGGCGCGACCCCGGTGCGGCAGTGCTGCACCGGTGAGCGGGTCGACGTGCTCGGCACGGTGCGCTCGGTCACGGTGCGTCCGCGAGGCGGTGCGCCCGCGTTCGAGGCCGACGTTTACGACGGCACCGGCAGTCTTACCGTGATGTGGCTCGGTCGTCGACGCATCCGCGGGGTTGACCCCGGCCGCACCATCACCGTGTCGGGCCGCATCAACTCGGTCGACGGCCAACCGGTGATGTTTAACCCCCGCTATGCGATCAAGCCGGGGCCGGGCGCGTGAGCCACGACCCGAGCGCGCAGTCCGACTCGCCCCTCGAGGAGGACTCAGCCCCCCACCAGGACTCGCCCACTGAGGTGATTGCCGACGCGATCGCAGATATCCCTGCCGAGCGCGCTCTCCTCGCCCGAGCTATCGGCGGCTGGCGCGGCATGATCGACTCCAGCCTTCCGGCGGCCGTCTTCCTGGTCGCCTACCTCGTCACCGGCAACGACCTCACCCGTTCCATCTGGGCCGCCATCGTGGTGGGGGTACTCATCGCGGGGCTCCGACTGGTGCGACGCGAAAGCCTGCAGCAGGTGGCTGCGGGGTTCGCAGGAGTCGCCGTGTCGGCCTTCGTGGCCTCGCGCACTGGGCAGGCCCAGGACTACTACCTGCCCGGGCTGCTCATCAATGTCGTGTACGGGGTGGTGCTCCTCGCGTCGATTCTCGTCGGCTGGCCGCTGATCGGGGTGGTGGTAGGCCTGCTCACCGGTGAGGGCACCACCTGGCGCTCGGCGCCTGAGGTGCGTCGGGCCTATGCCACAGCCACGTGGGTGTGGGTGGGGGTGTTCGGACTTCGCCTCGCGGTTCAGGTCCCTCTCTACTTCGCGCAGTCGGTGGGCCCCCTCGGGGTGGCGCGCATTGCCATGGGATGGCCCCTGTACCTCCTAGGCGCCTACGTGACCTACCGACTCCTCAAGCCGGTGCTGGCCAAGCACCGCGAGGCGCAGGCCGACTCCACCAAGCCCCCCAGCCCGAGCGACTGACTCTCGAGGTAGGCGGGCGGCCCCCACCCACCTCTATGGCGAGAGGAGTTCCTGCAGGGCCGACTCCTGGTCGGGCGAGGCCACGAACAGCAGCTCGTCGCCGCTCTCGAGAGTGTCGTCAGGTGTAGGAGTGATCACGTGGGTGTGCCGCAGGATCGCCACGAGCGCGGTGTCGACGGGAAACGGCACGTCGCCCACCCGTCGGCCCACGACCTCCGAGTCGGGCGGCAGCGTGAGTTCCACAAGGTTGGCCTCACCCTGTCGGAAGCTGAACAGGCGCACGAGGTCACCCACGGCCACGGCCTCCTCGACGAGCGCCGAGATGATGCGCGGTGTCGAGACCGCGACGTCGACTCCCCATGACTCGTCAAACATCCACTCGTTTTTGGGGTGGTTCACCCGCGCGACCACGCGGGGCACGCCGTACTCGGTCTTGGCCAGAAGCGACACCACCAGATTTACCTTGTCGTCGCCCGTGGCGGCCACCACCACCTGGCACGAGGTGAGGTCGGCCTCGTCGAGCGCGGCGATCTCACAGGCGTCAGCGAGCAGCACCTCGGCACCCTCGACGATGCCCGGGCGCGCGGTTTCGATGTCCTTGTCGATCAGCAGCACTGAGTGGCCGTTGCTGAGCAGTTCGCTGGCGATCGACCGTCCGACCTTGCCCGCTCCGGCGATGACGACGCGCATCAGTGGCCTCCCGGCGCTGAGCCGAACACGGACTCGACCCGCTCGCGGTCGGCAACCCGATACACGACGTGCACCAGGTCGTTCTCCTGCACCACCATGTCGGCCGTGGGCAGCACCGCCTCGCCGTAGCGGGTGACGAACGCGATGGTGGCGCCTGCGCTGTCGCCGAGCCGGGTCACGCGCTGCCCAATCCAGGCCGAGTCGACGTGTACCTCGGCGATAGCTAGTGCTCCGGAGGGATCGCGCCACTCCTCGACCGCACCGGCGGGCAGCAGCCTGCGCAGCATCTGAGACGTGCTCCACGCCACGGTGGCCACGGTGGGAATGCCCAGGCGCTCGTACACCTCGGCCCTGCGGGGATCGTAGATACGGGCGACCACGTTCTCGACGCCGAAGGTCTCGCGCGCCACGCGGGCGGCAAGGATATTGGAATTATCGCCGCTACTGACCGCTGCGAAGGCGAGCGCGCGTTCGATTCCGGCCTCGACGAGCACGTCTCGATCGAACCCGACGCCCTTCACCACCTCGCCGCTGAAGCCATGTCCGAGCTTGCGAAATGCCTTGTCGTCGAGGTCGATCACCGACACCGTGTGGCCCATTCCGTCGAGTTCGTGCGCGAGGGCCGAGCCCACGCGACCGCATCCCATGATGACGAAGTGCATGTGCCCTCCCGTTCAACTGAGTGACTGGTCGAAGTGCCAACGCTACACGCCCTGATGTACGTCGAGTTCCGCTCGTGGGCCTACGATCAGGCTGTGTCGCTTCTGGACTCCGTCAAGCGCCTCATGGTGGGCTCTGCCAAACGCAGCGACCGCATGGGCGAGACACTGCTGCCCAAGCGCCTCGCTCTACCGATCTTCGCCTCCGACGCGCTGTCGTCGAACGCTTACTCCACGCAGGAAATCCTGCTGGTGCTGTCGTTGGGCGGTGCGTCCTTTTACATGTTCGCCCCCTGGGTCGCGGCTCTGGTCGTGCTCGTGTTCTTCGTCGTAGTCGCCTCGTACCGCCAAAACGTGCATGCCTACCCCTCGGGCGGCGGCGACTACGAGGTGGTGTCGACCAATCTCGGACCGCGCGCCGGCGTGTTCGTGGCGAGCGCGCTGCTCGTCGACTACGTGCTCACCGTGGCCGTGTCGGTGTCGGCCGGAGTCGACAACATGGGATCGGCAATTCCACTGGTTCATGACCACGCCACGGTGGTGGCCGTGGTGTTGGTGGTGCTGCTCACGCTGGTGAACCTGCGCGGGGTTCGCGAGAGCGGAAGTGCCTTCGCCATTCCCGTGTATGGCTTCATGCTGGGTGTGTACGGCATGCTGGGACTAGCTCTTGTGAAGACTCTCACGGGCCAGTTGATGCAGGCCGAGAGCGCCACCTGGGAGGTCGTGCCGGAGGCCAGCTTCACCGGGCTGGCGCTGGTGTTTCTCGTGGCCCGCGCCTTCTCGAGCGGCACTACCGCGCTCACCGGAATCGAGGCCATCAGCAACGGCGTTCCCGCATTCAAGGTGCCCAAGTCGAAGAACGCCGCCACCACCCTGCTGCTGCTCGGGGTCATCGCAACATCGATGTTCGCCGCCATCACCTGGCTCGCTCTGCGCACGGGGGTCAAGATCGCGGAGAATGACGCCGACCTCGTCGGGCTTCCGGCCGGGCAGGCGCAGAAGACCGTGATCGCGCAGGTGGCCGACGCGGTGTTCGGCGACTTCCGCATTGGGTTCTTCTTCGTGACCATCGCCACCGCACTCATTCTCGTGCTTGCCGCCAACACGGCATTCAACGGATTCCCCGTGCTGGGCTCAGTGCTGGCCCGCGATGGGTATCTGCCGCGTCAGTTGCACACTCGGGGTGATCGGCTGGCCTTCAGCAACGGCATCATCGCGCTGGCCCTGGTGGCGATTCTGCTCATCGTGGCCTACCAGGCCAATGTCACCAACCTGATTCAGCTCTACATTTTGGGCGTCTTCGTGTCGTTCACGCTGAGTCAACTCGGAATGATTCGGCACTGGACCCGGCTGCTGCGCACCGAGACCAACCGCCGTGAGCGCAACCGGATGATTCGCAGCAGGGTCATCAACGCGGTGGGCTTCGCGTTCACCGGTTCGGTGCTGATCATTGTGCTGGCCACCAAATTCACCAAGGGCGCGTGGATCGTGTGCGTCGCGATGCCGCTGCTGTACCTGCTGATGCGTGCCATCCACCGGCACTACGAGCGCGTGGCCGCCGAACTGGTGCCCGACCGTAGCGAGTCGATGATTCTGCCAAGCCGGGTGCATGCGATCGTGCTGGTCTCCAAGATCCACAAGCCCACGCTGCGCGCGATCTCCTTCGCGCGCGCCACCCGTCCCACCGTGCTCGAGGCAGTCACCGTGAACGTCGACCCTGAGAGCACCGAACGACTGATCGACGAGTGGGACGAGTGGGGTATCCCCGTTGCGCTCAGGGTGCTCGACTCGCCCTATCGTGAGATCACCCGGCCGGTGGTCGACTATGTTCGCGGCATCCGTCGCGACAGCCCCCGCGACCTGGTCACCGTGTATGTGCCCGAGTACGTGGTGGGGCGCTGGTGGGAGCAGTTACTGCACAACCAGAGCGCCCTTCGCCTGAAGGCGCGCCTGCTCTTCACCCCTGGAGTGATGATGGTGTCTGTTCCGTGGCAGCTTGAGTCGAGCGAGCGGATGGCCGACCGTCCGGTCTCGCAGGGGGCTGGCTCGCTGCGGCGTGGTGAGCCTGGCGCCGAGCGTGCCGAGGCCGTGGTTGACGCCGAGTTCGAGGCTCCCTCAGCCGGCACTGGCCCCTCCGCGTGAGCGACCGGCTCGACCTCATTCCCCTCGGCACCCGACTCGAACTCGAGGTTGGCGCTGTGGCGCATGGCGGCCACTGCGTGGCCCGGCACCTCGGACAGGTGGTATTCGTGCGGCACTCGCTCCCGGGTGAGCGTGTCGTGGCCGAAGTGACGGGCGTCGGATCGGGGGGCAAGTTCCTCCTCGCCGATGCAGTCGAGGTCCTCAGCGCGTCACCCGACCGTCGGCCTGCTCCCTGCCCGCATTCGGGGCCCGGCATGTGTGGTGGCTGCGACTGGCAGCACGTGACTCCCGAGGCCCAGCGGCGCCTCAAGCAGTCGATCGTGGTTGAGGCAATGAAGCGGCAGGGGGGTGTCGACGTCGAGGTTGAGGTTGAGGCTGTCGACGGCGACGTTGACGGACTCGGCTGGCGCACCCGGGTTACCTACTCACTCGACGAGGCCGGGCGTCCTGGATTCTTCCGGCACCACTCGCACACTGTCGTGCCGGTCGACCGCTGCCTGCTCGCCACTGATGCAGTCGATGCCACCGATGTGACGCGTCGCACCTGGCCGGGTGCAAAGACGGTGTCAGTCGTCGCGACGTCGACCGGCGAGGTCGCCGTGACGCCATCGCCGCTGCCTCCCGGTGGCAAGGCGAACGTGCGCCTGCACGAGCGAGTGGGCGACACCGAGTACGTGGTGTCGTCGGACTCGTTCTGGCAGGTGCATCCCGGCGCCCCCGTCACGCTCACTCAGGCGGTCATCGACGCCGTTGCGCCTCGGGTTGGCGAGCACGTCATCGACCTCTATGCGGGCTCCGGACTCTTTGCGGTGGCGATCGCCGAACTCCTCGGCCCCGGGGGTCGCGTCGACGCGGTCGAGTTCGACGCCAAGGCGTGCTCCTCAACCCGGCGCACCGTGCACGACATGCCCACCGTGCGGGTGCACGAGCAGAGCGTCGACCGCTGGCTCGCCAGCGATGGGCCTCGGCGCTGCGACCTCGTGGTGCTCGATCCTCCTGAGTCGGGGGCGGGCAAGGACGTCATGCGTCGAGTCGCCAAGTTGAACCCCCGGCTCATCGCCTACGTGTCGTGCGGACCGGCCTCCCTGGGCCGTGACGTGGCGGCCCTCGCCGCCCTCGGCTGGACGATGACATCGCTGCGAGCCTTCGACCTCTTTCCGACTACGCAGCACGTCGAGTGCCTCGCCGTCTTCGCCCGCACTCCCGAGACCTCCGTGGTAGGCTGAGTATCTCGATATCGAGATACTTTCCGCGTGGAGGAATCATGTCCAGCATCAACTCGTTCGGAGCCCGTGACACCCTCACCGTAGGCGGCCGTGACCTGGTGATTTTCCGCGTCGATGCGGTCGAGGGTGCGGACTCGCTGCCGTATACGCACCGGGTGTTGCTCGAGAACCTGCTGCGCACCGAAGACGGCGCCAATGTGACGGCCGACCAGATTCGCGCACTCGGAGCGTGGGCGCCCGACGCCGAGCCCACCGAGGAGATTCAGTTCACGCCCGCACGCGTGATTATGCAGGACTTCACCGGCGTGCCGTGCGTCGTCGACCTTGCCACGATGCGCGAGGCCATGCGCGACCTCGGTGGCGACCCCGACCTCATCAATCCGCTCGCCCCTGCTGAGCTTGTCATCGACCACTCGGTCATTGCCGACTTCTTCGGCACGTCCGACGCGCTCGCGCTCAATGTCGACCTCGAGTACGCGCGCAACCGCGAGCGCTACCAGTTCCTGCGCTGGGGCCAGGGCGCCTTCGACGAGTTCACGGTGGTGCCACCTGGCACGGGCATCGTGCACCAGGTGAATATTGAGAGCCTGGCGCGCGTAGTGATGGTGCGTGAGGTCGGCGGCGTGAGCCAGGCCTACCCCGACACCTGCGTCGGAACCGACTCGCACACCACCATGGTCAACGGGCTCGGTGTTCTCGGTTGGGGCGTGGGCGGCATTGAGGCCGAGGCCGCGATGCTGGGCCAGCCCGTGTCGATGCTGATCCCGCGGGTGGTGGGGTTCAAGTTGAGCGGGCATCTGCCCGCCGGCACCACGGCCACTGACCTCGTGCTCACCATTACCGAGCAGTTGCGCAAGCACGGCGTGGTCGGCAAATTCGTCGAGTTCTACGGCGAGGGTGTCACCGCTGTGCCGCTCGCCAACCGCGCCACCATTGGCAACATGAGCCCCGAATATGGGTCGACCGTGGCCATCTTCCCCATCGACGATGAGACTCTCGACTACCTCCGCCTCACCGGCCGCGCCAACGAAGAAATTTCGCTCGTCGAGGCCTATGCCAAGGCCCAGGGGCTCTGGCACGACCCGACCCACGAACCCTCGTACTCCGAATACCTCGAGCTCGATCTGGGCACTGTGGTGCCCTCAATCGCCGGCCCGAAGCGACCCCAGGACCGCGTCGCTCTCAGCGACGCCAAGACTGCCTTCGAGGCGGCGCTCTCGACCTACACCGATGCCCCGACCGCGACTGCCGTTGCCGATCTCGATGGCGAGCAGGTGGTGATCGGCCATGGCGCCGTTGTGATCGCGGCCATCACGTCGTGCACCAACACGTCGAATCCCTCGGTGATGATGGCGGCCGGGCTGCTGGCCAAGAAGGCCGTCGAGCGAGGCCTCACCCGGGCGCCGTGGGTTAAGACCACGCTGGCCCCGGGTTCGCAGGTGGTCACCGACTACTACGACCGGGCGGGGCTCACGCCCTTCCTTAACGCGCTCGGCTTCGACACCGTGGGCTACGGGTGCACCACGTGCATCGGCAACAGCGGCCCCCTTCCCGAAGCGGTCAGCGCCGCGGTGCACTCGGCCGATCTCGCCGTTGCGGCGGTGCTGTCGGGCAACCGCAACTTTGAGGGACGCATCAACCACGACATCAAGATGAACTACCTCGCCTCACCCCCGCTCGTGGTTGCCTACGCGATTGCCGGGCGCATGGACATCGACATCACCACCGAGCCCCTCGGCATCGGCAGCGACGGCCAGCCAGTGTTTCTCGCCGATGTGTGGCCGACACCCGCCGAGGTGCAGGGGGTGGTGCACGAGGCAATCGACGCCGAGATGTTCCGCAGTCGCTACGCCGATGTGTTTGCTGGCGATCAGCGCTGGCAATCGCTGCAGACGCCGACCGGCAACACCTTCGACTGGGCGCCCGACTCAACCTATGTACGCAAGCCCCCCTACTTCGACGGAATGCACCGCGACCCGTCGCCGGTGAGCGACATCCACGGGGCGCGGGTGCTGGCCAAACTCGGCGACTCGGTCACCACCGACCACATCTCACCCGCCGGCTCGATTAGGGCCGACTCACCCGCAGGTCGCTACCTGCTCGAGCACGGGGTCGACCATGCCGACTTCAACTCCTACGGATCGCGGCGTGGCAACCACGAGGTCATGATCCGCGGCACGTTCGCCAACATTCGACTGCGCAACCAGTTGCTCCACGACGTCGAGGGCGGGTTCACGGTCGACTTCCTCGATCCCGAGGCGCCGCAAACAACCATTTACGAGGCCTCCGAGCGCTACCAGGCCGCAGGCGTGCCGCTGGTGATCCTGACCGGCAGTGAGTACGGGTCAGGATCGTCGCGCGACTGGGCGGCCAAGGGCACCGCGCTGCTCGGCGTGAAGGCCGTGATCGCACAGAGCTATGAGCGCATCCACCGCTCGAACCTGATCGGCATGGGAGTGCTTCCGCTGCAGTACCTGCCGGGGGTTACTGCCGAAACTCTGGGACTGGTGGGCGACGAGACCTACTCGATCACGGGGGTTGAGCAGCTCAACGAGGGCATTACCCCCCGCGACGTCGCGGTGTCGGCGGTGCGCCCCGACGGCAGCGTGGTCGAGTTCGACGCCCATCTGCGCATCGACACCCCCGGCGAGGCCGACTACTTCCGCAACGGCGGCATCTTGCCCTACGTGCTGCGCTCGCTGCTGTAGGCGTCCGTAGGCTGCTGGACATGGTTGCACTTCCCACGGGGTGGCCCCGCAAGCTCGAGCCGCCCGACTCGCCGGGATTTCCCGACGCCGTGGTGAGCTGGTTGCTTGACCGGTGCCCGCCTGAATACCGGTCGCACGAGGTGCTTCGGCGCCATGCGAGGGCGCTGTCGCGACTGGCTGTGCACCACAGCAGGGCCACCCTCGAAGGTGCGCGCGGCACGTATGCCTCGGCCCGTCGCGAGCTCGCTGAGACGCTGCCGCCCGAGGTGATTTCCGAGGTATTGGCGGTGCTCGAGTCGGAGGGCGCGAGGCTGGCGGCCACGCTGCG